>DATKJJ010000065.1:0-6047 GCA_035543695.1 Gemmatimonadales bacterium
CTGAGCCGGGAACAAGGAGAGAGACCATGCTACGCACTGGAATGACAGCCTGGCGGCGTTACCCGATGTGGATCGCGCCGAGCGTGGCCGCCCTGCTTGTCCTGGCGCCCACGGGGGCCTCCCCTCAAGCCGCAAAGAAACCCACGCCCCCACCTGCCCAGCGGTCCGGCACCGTGGAGCGGATCAAGAAGACCGGAAGCCTCAAACTGGGTTACCGCTCCGACGCGGTTCCCTTCTCCTTCAAGGATCAGTCGGGCAACCCGTCAGGGTACTCGGTCCAGCTCTGTCAGGCACTCTCGGACGCCATCAAGTCTGAACTGGCGCTTCCCGATCTCAAGGTGGAATGGGTGCCGCTCACAGTGGAGAACCGGATCGAGGCGGTGCAGCGGCACGAGGTCGACGCCGAGTGCGGCGCGGTGACCAGTACGCTCGAGCGGAGGAAGCAGGTCAGCTTCTCGAGTCCGATCTTTCCTGGAGGCGTCGGGGTCGTGGTCCGCTCCGACGCCCCGGCACGTTTCCGCAACATCCTGGCCGGCGGGGCGAAGAACTACAGCCCAACCTGGCGAGCGGTGGCGCTGAACATTCTGCGGGAGCAGATCTTCGCCACTCTTCCGGCGACGACGGCTGAGCAGTTCTTGCAGCAGCGCGGCCGCGAGCTCGACGTTGAGGCCAGAGTTACGCCCGTGACCAGCTACGAGGCCGGACTCCAGGCGGTGAACTCGCGGCAGGCCAACGCCTTCTTTGCCGAGCGCGCCATCCTCCTCGAGAGCGTGAAGGACAATCCGGCCTATAAGAAACTGGAGGTCATCGACCGCCAGTTTACTTACGAGCCGTTGGCGCTGGTCCTCCCCCGGGATGACGAGGACTTCCGGCTCCTCGTGGATACCGGCCTGAGTCAGATCTATAACTCCCCCGGCTTCGCCGCGATGTACAGCAAGTGGTTCGGCGAGCCCAGCAAGGAGACCGTCACCTTTTTCCGATGGAGCGCGGCTCCCAAATAACCCGTCCATCGGGGAGTTTCTGCGATGATTGAGCGAAGCATCAAGCGCCTGAGTATGCGGGCGCTGGTGGTCGACGATGAGCTCACCAGCCCAACCGCGGAGGGCCGGGCAGCTCGCGCCCTGGAGCAGGAGCTGCAAAGCCGAGCGGTCCAGGTGGTCGGGGCTGCGTCCGCCGAAGACGGGACGTCCGTGGTGGTCTCGGATTCCGCCATCCACGCGATCCTGGTGGATTGGACCCTGACCGAGCATAACGGACGAGGGAAGGCGCACAACGGGCACGACGGCGCGAGGAACCTGCTCAAGCTGGTCCGTTCCCGCAACGACAAGATCCCGATCTTCCTCATGGCCGAGCGGGGCGAGGCGTCCTCGATCCCCATCGATGTCATGGAGATGGTAGACGAGTACGTCTGGACGCTGGAAGACACGGCGGCATTTGTCGGGGGACGGGTGGTTGCCGCCATCCGGCGCTACCTCGAGGTGATGCTTCCCCCTCTCGCCGCGGGCCTGATGAAATTCAGCCAGGAGTACGAGTACTCCTGGCACACGCCGGGTCATACCGGCGGCACCGCATTTCTCAAATCACCGGTCGGACGAATCTTCTTCGATTACTTCGGGGAGAACCTGCTTCGGTCCGATCTCTCGATCAGCGTGGGCTCGCTGGGTTCGCTGCTCGACCACACCGGTCCCATCGGCGAGCACGAGAAGTATGCTGCGCGGGTATTCGGCGCCCATCGGACCTACTCGGTCACCAACGGGACCTCGATGTCGAATCGGGTCATCTTCATGGCCGCGGTCGCCCGGGACCAGATCGCGCTGTGCGACCGGAATTGCCACAAGTCGATTGAGCACAGTCTGGTGATGACCGGCGCCATCCCACAGTACCTGGTCCCCCTGCGCAATCGCTACGGGATCATCGGCCCCATCCCGCCGGAGCGGCTCAAGGCAGCGGCACTCAAGGCCGCCATCAAAGCCAACACGCTGGTTCCCAAGGGCGGCGAGACGCGGCCGGTGCACTCGATCATCACCAACTCCACCTACGATGGACTCTGCTACAACGCCCGGCGAGTGCAGGAGCTGCTCGATCCGACCGTAGATCGGATTCACTTCGACGAGGCCTGGTACGCCTATGCCCGGTTCAATCCGATCTACCGGGAACGGCACGCCATGCATGGCGACCCGAAAGACCACAAGGGACCTACGGTCTTTGCCACGCATTCCACCCATAAGCTGCTGGCCGCGTTGTCTCAGGCCTCTCTGCTCCACATCCGGGACGGGCGGAGCCCGATCCCCCATGCGCGGTTCAACGAATCGTACATGCTGCACGCGTCTACCTCCCCCCTCTATACGATCATCGTCTCCAACGATATCACGGCGGCCATGATGGACGGCCCAGGTGGAATCGCGCTCACTCAGGAGTCCATCGATGAGGCGGTGGCGTTCCGGCAGACTATGGGCCGGGTCCACCGGGAGTTTGCGGAGCATGGCGATTGGTTCTTCAACACCTGGAATCCCAACGAGGTCAAGCAGGGGAAGAACGGCAAGAAGGTAGCCTTCGCGGCAGCCTCTCCCGAGTTCCTCGCCTCCGAGCCCGACGCTTGGGTTCTGCATCCCGGCGATGCCTGGCACGGCTTCGGCGATCTGGAGGACGGCTACTGCATGCTGGACCCGATCAAGGTGTCCATCGTGACGCCGGGAGTCGCCGACACCGGGGGCCTGGCCAAACGGGGTATTCCGGCGACGCTGGTGACGGCCTACCTCCACCGCCGCGGGGTGGAGGTCGAGAAGACGACCGACTTCACGATCCTCGTCCTCTTCTCCATCGGCATCACCAAGGGCAAGTGGGGGACGCTGCTCAACGCTTTGCTCGACTTCAAGCGGGACTACGACAACAACGTGCCCCTGGCCGAGGTCTTGCCTGATCTGGTACGCAGCGCTCCCGCGGTGTATGGCGGGCTGGGCTTCAGGGATCTGGCCGACCGCATGTTCGGGACGCTGAAGGAAACCCGCCAGACTCACTGGCTGGCGGAGGCCTTTTCCACTCTGCCGGAGGCGCTGCTCACGCCCAACGCCGCGTATCAGTATCTGGTGCGCGATGAGATCGAGCACGTGCCGTTGGAGTCGCTCGCCGACCGGGTGCTCGCCACCAGCGTCGTGCCCTACCCGCCGGGCATTCCGATGCTCATGCCGGGCGAGGCGACCGGACCGGCCAACGGCCCCTATCTCGGGTATCTCAGGGCGCTCGCCGCCTGGGATAGCCGCTTCCCGGGCTTCGGCCACGACACCCATGGAGTGGAGAACCGGGACGGGGTGTACTACGTGCAGTGTCTGAGGCAAGGTGCGGCAGAGATACGGGCCGCCCGGCGCGCCGCCCGTTAAGGCGGCTCGGCCTGCCGGCCTGATACTGTTCCCCCGCTGATCGCAGCCCGCGTTTCCACAACTCTTCGATGGGGCGTCGCGCTCTATGAGCGAGCCCGGCCGCAAGATGTCTCTGACCCAGGCCACGATGCTGGTCGCCGGCAACATGATCGGCACTGGCGTCTTTCTCCTGCCGGTCAACCTCGCCTCGGTCGGCAGCATCTCCCTTTTTGGTTGGATCGTGGCCACCGCGGGGGCAGCGGCGTTGGGCCTGGTCTTCGCCAAGCTCGGTGAGCTGGATCCGCAGGAGGGGGGGCCCTACGCCTACGCCCGCGACTTTCTTGGACCCTATGTGGGGTTCCAGACCAATTACGTGTACTGGTTCGGCAACTGGATCGGCAATATCGCGATCGCGGTTGCCGCGGTGGGCTATCTGGCGGAATTGGTTCCCGCGATCGAGAAACCCCCGGCCAGCGTCCTCGTCACCGCTGGAGTGATCTGGATCCTGACCCTCGCCAACATCCTGGGTCCCCGGGTCGTGGGCGCGCTCGAGACGTGGACCATGAGCCTGGCGCTGATTCCGATCCTGGCGATCGCCTTCTTCGGCTGGTTCTGGTTCAGTCCGGAGACGTTTCAAGCCGGCTGGAATGTCAGCGGCGGCTCCAGCGGTCATGCGATCAGCCGGGCGGCGTCCATGGCGCTCTGGGCCTATATGGGTATCGAAAGTGCGGCGGTGTCCGCCGGCGTCATCGAGAACCCCAAGCGCAACATTCCGCGGGCCACGCTGATGGGGCTCGGACTTGCCGCCGTGGTCTACATCCTGAGCTCGACGGTGATCATGGGGATCATCCCCAACGCGGACCTCCAGCGATCCCATGCCCCCTTTGCCGAGGCGGCACGGCTCGCCATCGGGAGTGCCGGCATGGTAATCGTCGCAGTCTGCGCCATCCTCAAGTCGGTGGGCTCACTCGGTGGGTGGATGCTCTTGGTGGGCCAATCGGCCAAGGCGGCAGCAGACGATGGCATGTTCCCCAACGCGTTCGCTCGGCTCAACCGCCACGGCGTGCCGGGCCGGGGCCTCGTGATTGTCGCGGTGCTCATGACGATCGTCCTGTTCGCCACCATGTCGCCGACCATCGCCGGCCAGTTCAGCCGGATCATCGATCTGGCCGTGATCCTCGCCGTCATGCCCTACATCTATGCCTCGGTCGCGGTCGTCAAGGTGATCTACGATCACGGCCTGCCCCGGCGGACGTTCCAGACCTACAAGTGGATCGCCATCGCGGCCGTGGTCTACTGCCTCTGGACGGTGCTAGGAGGCGATCCGCCGACCGTGGTGAACGCCCTGGTGGCTCTGCTGGTCAGCGTGCCGCTGTACCCCTTCTTCCTCCGTCCCATGGCAGAGGCGGCGGAGCGCAAACGAGCGAGCCGCCCACCCCGGGAGCCATTCCAACCCAACGCCCTACCTCAGTGACGGGAGAGCCGAGCCATGCCCGATGTGGCCACCCTGATCGATCGCATCGATGCGGAATTTTCCACCCTCGACGACAAGATCAAGCGGGCGCAGTCCGAGCGGCTGCAGGAGTATCACGAGCGACAGAACCGGCTGACCTTGTTCGAACAGCAGTTGGACGCATTGCCTGCGGTGACCAAACCTCGTCTGGAAGCGCTGATCCAGCGGTTCGGCGACCGAGTCAAAGTGACGCCTCGGATCGCTTCGTCCAGTCGCGAAGTCAGCCTGCACTTCCAGTCGGAACTAGCGCGAATTCGCCTGCGATTTTCGGCGGCCACCGATCACGAGGTTCGCCACCTGATCCTCAACTACAACCTGGAGATCCTTCCCGTCCTCATGCAGTTCGACTCGCACCAGCAAGCGGAGTGGCCGCTGGATGCCATGGATCAACCGGCGATTGCAAGCTGGGTGGACGACCGCATCGTGGATTTCGTGAAGACCTACCTGTCCCTGCACGAAAACGAATATTACCTCAAGGACCACATGGTCGAGGATCCGGTGGCAGGCGTGCGCTTTCCCCGCTACGCCGCCGCCGCGACGGTCGACTGGAGTGGAAAGACCTACTACTTCATCGGTGACGAGACCCGTCAGGAGTTTGAAACCCAGCACGGCGGCGCATCTGGATGAGCCGCAGCCGCCTTTCTATCGTCGGTCGCGCTAGAGGCTACCGCAAAGAATGGCTTCGGTTGGACGTGGTGGCAGGGCTCACCGCCGCCGCCGTGGTCATCCCCAAAGCGATGGCGTATGCCAGCATTGCCGGGCTGCCGGTCCAGGTTGGACTCTATACCGCGTTGGTTCCGATGGCGATTTACGCGGTCGTGGGAACGTCCCGGGTCCTGAGCGTAAGCACCACAACGACGATTGCCATCTTGACTGCGGCCGAGCTGAGTCAGATTACGCCGAGTACTGATCCCACCGTCCTGCTTCGAACCGCCACGACGCTGGCCTTCCTTGTGGGCATCCTCCTCATTGCCGCTTCTGCTTTCCGGCTGGGGTTCGTCGCCAACTTCATTTCGGAGCCGGTGCTCATTGGGTTCAAAGCGGGAATTGGACTGGTCATCGTGGTCGACCAGCTTCCCAAGTTGCTGGGCGTCCATTTTCCCAAAGGGAATTTCCTCCACAACCTGACGTCCACCCTGGCGGCTGTTCCCCATGCTTCACCGCCAACCGTAGCGGTC
>DATKJJ010000066.1:0-2583 GCA_035543695.1 Gemmatimonadales bacterium
CGCCTTGTCGATCTGGTCATAGGCCGTAAACTGCGCCAGCCCCTTCTTCGCCTGGATCGCCGTGATCGCCGCCGTCAACGTCGTCTTCCCGTGGTCCACGTGCCCAATCGTCCCCACGTTCACATGCGGCTTGGTACGCTCGAATTTGGCCTTGGCCATGGTCGTCCTTCGTTCCTGATTATCCGGTTGATGTCCTGGTCGCGAGTCGCGAGTCTCGACGGTTCCGTGACTCGTGACTCATGACTCTCGACTCCTGTACCACCAAGCTCGCGCGCGGGATTGAACCGCGGACCTCATCCTTACCAAGGATGCGCTCTACCAACTGTGCTACGCGAGCGACGAAGCGGGCGACGGGACTCGAACCCGCGACCCTCAGCTTGGAAGGCTGATGCTCTACCAACTGAGCTACACCCGCGAGCGGTCGGCGGACGGGCGGTCAGTCGGTCGGTTGCTCCGAGTGCATCCGCTCTTCCGGCTGATCCGCGTACTTCTTGTTCAATGCTCCCGACGGTTATCGTTCGATCCGACCGCCCGACCGACTGACCGTCCGACCGCCACCATGGTGGGGGTAGGATTCGAACCTACGTAGGGCGTTAGCCCGGCAGATTTACAGTCTGCTACCATTAGCCACTCGGTCACCCCACCGCCAACCATCTCCTACTTCCTATTGATACAGAACCCCGCCGGCATGAAGCGGGGTCCGATCGTCGCTGTGAGTGGGCCCAAATTTTGACAGACCCTTAGAGTAACGGCAGGCTCTAACTAGTGCAAGGGGTTGCTGGGGGGGAACTTGGCTGGGCGTTGATGGGTTCCGCTTCCATCTCGACCCAGGATGCTCTATGACCACGCCGGAACAGAACAAGCGGACGGCGACCGGATTCTACGATCTCATGTTCAACCAGTGCCAGCCCGCCGAAGCGGTTCGGCGATACGTGGGGGACGGCTACACCCAACACAATCCGATGGTCGCGGATGGCAAGGCCGCATTCATCGACTATTTCGAGCGCATGGCCCGGGAGTATCCCGGCAAGCGGGTCCACTTTCAGCGGGTGATCGCCCAGGACGACTACGTGGTGTTGCACTGCCGTCAGGAATGGCCGGGCGGGCCAGATTGGGCTGGGATCGACATCTTCCGGCTGGATCGCGATGGCAAGATTGTCGAGCACTGGGACGTGCTGCAGACGGTCCCCGAAACTTCGGCTAACGGTAACGGGATGTTTTGAAGGAAGGGCATTCCTTCCTGGTCGCATACGCGCCGTCTGAGCTGGATACTGAGCGACTGATGAATGTGGCCCGACGCATCGGCTACGTGAGGGCGCAAAAGTACGATCGGTTCTCAGTGACGGAGCTGTAAGACGAAGGGGCTGGAACTGATCTCAACCAATGAGCTGACGAGGGGAATCGAACCCCTAACCTGCTGATTACAAATCAGCTGCTCTGCCAATTGAGCTACGTCAGCGGACTTCCGGAAAGTTAGCTCGCTCGCTTGATCCGGACCACCTCGACCGAGCCATCCTGCTTGTCTCGAACTTCCCAGCCGGCTGCCCGGAGCAGTTCACGAATTCGATCTGCTTCGGCGAAGTTTCGAGCCGTCTTCTGCTCCTTCCGCCGCTTGGCCCAGCCCAGGGCCCATCGCTCGGCCGCAGCCGCTTCGCCCGGCGGCGTTTCCGCCAACTCCCGAGGTTCGTCCGCCGGTTCGTCGCCCTCAACTTTCATGATGGTCACCTGACTGGTGACGCCGAGCACGCCCTCCACTTTCCGCCAGGCACCGAGGGCCGCCGGGCCGGGCCGATCGCCACCGTCCATGGCCGCGTGCCCTTCATTCATATAGGCGAACACCGCGGCCACCGCCCGGGGCGCGTTGAGATCATCGTCCAGGGCCGCCGCTACGTCCTGGCTCAACCGCTCCGCCGCCGCCTGAAACCGCTGTGAATCCTGACCGGCCCGGCTTTCCAGCAGCCGGTTCTGAAACTCCCCCAGTCTGCGTGACGCCTCCTGCGCCCCCGCCAACGCCTCGTCGGTCAAATCGAGCTTCTGCCGGTAATGGGTCTGAAACATGAGCAACCGGATGGCGCCGGCATCGACGCCGTCCTGCCGAAGATCGCGCGGGGTGGTGATGTTGCCGAAGCGCTTCGACATCTTGGTGCCGCGGATGTTGAGGAACTCGCCGTGGAGCCAGTACCGGGCAAAGAGATCCTGCCCGGTGTACGCGCAGCTTTGCGCGATCTCATCCTCGTGATGGGGGAAGATCAGGTCCACCCCTCCGGCGTGGATATCGAGCACGTCGGTGCCCCAATGACCATCCAGGAGTGCAAGCGCCATGGCCGAGCACTCGAGATGCCAGCCGGGCCGCCCTCGCCCGAAAGGCGCATCCCAGGCCGCGCCTACCAGCTCATCCTCCGCCTTGGCTGCCTTCCAGAGTGCGAAGTCGCGGGCATCTTCCTTGGCGTATTCGTCAGTGCTGACCCGCTCGCTGGCGCCGGTCCTGAGCTCGCGCATGTCGATCCGCGACAGCTTCCCGTATTGAGGAAACCGGGCAATGGAGAAATAGACCGAGCCGTCGTCTCCCTTGTACGCAATGCC
>DATKJJ010000067.1:0-2262 GCA_035543695.1 Gemmatimonadales bacterium
CCCTGTTCGTGGCGATCTTCTGTGTGATCCTGACGATGTATGGGGGAGGCTTCGCCACCATCCCCGCTTACCTGGCCGACCTGTTCGGAACCCAGTTCGTCGGGGCGATTCACGGCCGGCTGCTGACCGCGTGGTCGGCGGCGGGGATCCTGGGACCGGTGCTGGTCAACTACATCCGCGAGTACCAGATCCAGCGCGGCATTCCGGCGGCACAGGCCTACAACGTGACGATGTACGTCCTGGCCGGTCTGCTGGTCGTGGGCTTCATCTGCAACCTCGCGGTGCGGCCAGTTGCGGACCGGTTCTACATGTCCGAGGCGGAGCTGGATCGCGAGCGCGCGTCGACTTCCGCACCGGCCGGTGCTGCGCGCTCACCTGCTCGGATTGCATAAAATCGCCACTCCCCGAATATTGTTTCATCCGGCAACCAGGCTCCGTGGAGGCTCTTATGGCCGACCCCGATCCCTCGGCACCCCCTCCTGGGAGCTGGGTTCTGGTGGCTGTCAGCTGGGCACTGGTGGGGATTCCGCTACTCTGGGGGATCTGGACCACCCTCACGAAGGCGGCGGTCCTCTTTCGATAGCGGGGCGCATCCATACAGCGCAAGTTTTTGCACCGTATGAAGTTGGGTTTAGGAGGCAGGGCAGAGAGCCACCAACTGTCAGGAATCGGGGACTTGACGCCCGGACCTCGCAAACCAAATTGTAAGCCGTTCATTCACTTAGCACTTCGCTGTTCACCCGGTGCCACCCAGTTGAGGCGGCGCCGACCCTGCGGCCGCACAGCCGCACCAGCGACATCGTACATGCACACAGCCGGGTGGCCCTGAAAGGCTGTCCGGATCAAGCGCCGGCCTCCAGCCGGCGGGCGAACCTTGAGATTCGAGGGAGAGTGCGAGTGGCGATGAGGCCGGGTTGGCTGGTGGTCCCGCTGGGTGCCCAACCGAATGGGCTGACCTCCTTCGAGCATGCTCCCGTCGGGCAGGACGGTCTTACCGCCATCGGTTGCTTGACGCCTTGTAGGGCGTAAGACCCCGACCGGCAGGCGCAGGCCTGGTCGGGTTGCAAGCAGCATGACTCGCTGGTGGGAAGGCCCTTTTGGGCCGTGGGCAGGTGGGGGCCCGAGGTACGGACCGCAATCGTGGAGGGATTTCTGGCCGGAACGGCATAGGCCAGGCGGCGGAGCGACCCGCTCTCAGCAGGCGCTCCGAGCGCAGCGACAGGGCTGCGAATGGACCGGCCGCTCGGCCGGTCTCACGGGCGAGGGGGATCGCCGCCGCCCCGGCGGGCTTGGTCCCCGACGGCGCTAACGTTTCACGGGCCAGCTCGTCGACCCGGCCCGCGCACGAGGAGGTGAACTCTCGATACCGACGCGCCCGAACTGAATTCTCCGCGCCCGAGCGCGGCCGAATGGCAGGTGCAGGAATTCGTCCCGGAATCTGACTGTCGTTGGCGGTCATTTCTTCACTGAGGGAGACGCACCTATGAAGCGAGTCGCACTGTTGTGTATGGGTCTGGTCCTCGGCGCGGCCACCGCGGCCGAAGCCCAGCTCACGATGCAGATGAGCAACGGCTGGAGTTTCACCTTTGCCGGGAACGTGAACGCGTTCGTGACTTACGAGACATTCGCCGATGACGGCAGTACGGCCGGCGTGATCGTGCCGGCGGCTGGAGAGTCCGAGACGCGCATCCGCACCGGTCTCCTTCCGGCCTTCGCGGTGTTCGATGCCAAGGGCAAGGAAGGCAACACCGATCTCGGCGTGCACTTCGGCTTTGCCCCCCAGATCAACTGCGGCACCGGCGTCCACGACTGCTTCGGCGCCCAGATCGACATGCGTCAAGTCTTCCTGACCGTCGGCGGTACCTGGGGTCAGGTTCTGGCGGGCCGTGAGCTCGGCCTCTTCGGACGGCAGAACATCCTCACGGACCAGACCCTGTTCGGCGTCGGTGCCACCGGCAGTGCGGGTGTTCCCGCCTCCGCCGCGCCTGGCACGGGTGTCGGCACGACCCTCGGCCGCATCGGGTTCGGCTACAACTACCCGCAGTTCAAGGCCCAGATGACCTATTCGACCGCCGCCGGCCGGCCGCTCGGGCTCTCCATCGGCGTCTTCGAGGCGGCCTCCAACGGCCCCTATGACAAGGTCGAGATTCCGCGGCTCGAGGCCGAAGCCGTGTGGACCTCAGAGAACGGCAACACGAAGCTGTGGGCGGGTGGGCTCGCGCAGACCAACAAGAGTATCGCAACCGACGAGAGCGCCTCGTC
>DATKJJ010000068.1:0-20489 GCA_035543695.1 Gemmatimonadales bacterium
GTCCAAGCCTTTCTGCTTCGTCCTCCGGACGCCTGGCTGCTCTACGTCATGGCCCATGGCGCCGGCGCGGGAATGCGGCATCAGTTTCTCGAGCGCATATCAGCATCCCTCGGCGCGAGGGGTGTCGCGACATTTCGCTACCAGTTTCCCTACATGGAAGCCGGCCGCAACCGGCCCGACGCGCCACCCATTCTCGAGGAAACCGTCCGGGCAGCAGTGATGAAGGCCGGAGAGATCGTTCCCGAGCTGCCCATTGTCGCGGGAGGGAAATCTCTGGGGGGGCGGATGACTTCTTCCGCCGCAGCTACCGCTTCACTCGATCGGGCCCGGGGACTGGTGTTTCTGGGCTTTCCGCTGCACCCTCCGGGGCAGCCCGGCACTCGCCGGGCGGATCACCTTCAAGCCGTAGATGTCCCCATGCTTTTTCTCCAGGGAACCCGCGACGGGTTTGCCCGGCCTGATCTGATCACGGATGTCACCAGCCGCCTGAAATCGCGCGCCACCCTGCACCTGGTGGATGGGGCCGATCACTCGTTTGGCGTCCCCAAGCGGGCGGGCCGATCTCAGGACCAGGTCATGGACGAGCTAGCCGAAGCCATTGTCGGCTGGGCTCGCGCGCTCAGCGGGAATGCCGTCCAGGCATGAGTTTCGAGCCCACCGTCCAACAGCGCCTTGCCATCGAGGCCCCACTGGGCCCGGTCCTGGTCATGGCGGGCCCCGGCGCCGGCAAGACCTACTCTCTGATCTGCCGGATCCAGCATCTCATCCAGAAACTCGGGATCACACCTCGCAGGATCCTGGCCGTCACCTTCACCAACAAAGCGGCTGAAGAGATCGCCCTGCGGCTCCGCGAAGCGCGGGGGTACGCCGCGGAGGATATCACTCGGGGGACGCTCCACGCCCTGTGCTTCAAGGTGCTGCGTGACTTTCCCGAACAGTGTGGCCTCCGCCCGGGCTTCGGGGTGGCGGACCAGGAATACCAGCTCGGGGTGCTGAAGCGATTGCGGGTGCCGGAAAAGCGACGGGCACAGGTCCTGGCCTTGTTCAGCCTGTCTCGCCTGCAGGGCCGGTTGCTCGGGGAACGCGGCACGGCGTTGCTGGCGCGCTACCAGGAACGCTTGCGCGATCGCAATCTGGCGGACTTCGACGATTTGGTCGTCCTGACCGAGCGGCTCCTCCGGACCGATTCCTCCGCGGCAGCCCAGCTCCGCGGCAGGTGGGACTACGTGCTGGTAGACGAGTTTCAGGATTTGAGTCCAGTTCAGTACGGCGTCGTTCGGCAGCTGGCGGAGGGGCATCGAAATCTCTTCGGGGTGGGTGACGACGAGCAGGCGATCTTTTCCTGGGCCGGATCGGACCCGCACATCATCCACCGGTTCCGCGACGATTTTGGACTCACCCATCCCATCGTGTTGGACCGGAACTGCCGCTGCTCGGTGCAGATCTTCGATGCGGCAAAGCGGCTGATCGCCTGTAACCCTCGTCTGTTCGAAAAGCAGATCGAAGCCACCCGGGACTCACGATTCGACGTGCAGGTGGAGGGGTTCGATAGCGATGAGGACGAAGTCACCTGGCTGATCGAGGATCTGCGGAGAGACCAGGCCGAGCACGGTGGCGGGTGGGGGGACATCGCCGTGTTGTACCGGTCCCATCGGCTGGGACGGTACCTGGAGGAGCGGCTGGTCTGCTCCGGCATTCCCTGCCGGCTGGCTCAGGGACACGCTCTCACGGACGACAGAATAGTCGGCTGGGTGATAGCCTCGTTGCAGGTGATCCGGTCTCCCGACGATCCGGTTCGGCTGGGAGTTCTGGCCGAGCATGCGTTGCCTCCGGCCGTCCGGCAGGAGGTGTCAAAGAGCTTCGTTCGGGGAAAGGACCTGGTGACCAACCTGAGGAACTTTGCCGCCTCCCGTCCCCGCGGCGATGCGGATTCCAGGCGAGTCTGGCGGCTCATCTACCACCTCGAAAATCTTCGAGGCATGGCGCGCTCGCATCACACCCTTCCCGGGCTGGTGGACGAGCTGCTGACCCGTCCGATCGGGGCGGGCCGCAATCCTCTCGAGGAGCACCACCACGACCTGAGCGACCCGGGAGCATATCCGGGAGCCGCGTTCCTGGCGGGCCAGATAAGCCGCGCGGTTGCCGCCGGCCAGCGGATCAGCGTGGAGCCGAGTGGGGGGCTGGAGATCCCGTTAGTGGCAATGCTGCGCGCGGCTGGTGTCTCTCAGGCCCAACGGCTCTCCGACCAGGAAGGCCCCGCCACTTCCGACCTGGTGCTCAGGCCCGGTGATGGCAGCAGAGGATGGCCGATCCGGTTGTTCAAGGCCCTCCAGCTGATCCAGACCCGCGGACTCAAGAGCGACTTCGATGATTTCGTCGCCTTCGATTTGGAGACCAGCGACTTCGACATCGAGACCTGCGAAATCGTGGAGATTGCCGCGGTGCGGGTGCGTCAGCGAGTGGTGGTGGAGCGCTTCCACAGCCTGGTCGCCTGCTGCCGGCCCATCTCGGCACGGGCAACCGGTGTGCACGGTTACACCGATCAGGATGTCGCCGAAGCAACTCCGCTGGATGAGGTCTGGGCCCGCTTCCGCGCGTTTGTGGGTACCGATCTGCTGGTGGCGCACAACGGACAGGAGTTTGATGTCCCGGTGCTTCGCCGGCTCTGCCGAGAGCTTCCCGGCATTGACGACCTGGTGTTCTACGACACCCTGCCCCTGGCCAGGTCGCTGGTCGAAGGGAGCGCCCGACTAACCGAGCTGGCTGCCCGATTCAATGTGGAGGTGGGTCGCGCGCACCACGCCTTCGATGACGCCTACATGCTGGCGGGAGTGGTTCCCGCGCTGAACGAGCTGAGAATGAGGCGGGCCCGGAAGATCGCGGCGGTCAACCTGCTCGACCAGCTGGGCCTTGCCCTCGCGGTAGATCCCAACCGCGGAGACGGAGAGGAGGAAGCTCTGCTCCGCGATATCACCCGGCCCTTCACCCTCGGCCGCTACAGCGATTGCCTCGAGAGTTACGCGGCAGAGGTTGCCCTGGGCGTCGTCGCGCCCTCGATCGAGGAGGTGGTGGAGCGACTCGGCGGTCGGGCACTGATGGAGCGCCTCCGGGCCGGGCGAACCGTGTCGGAGCGCTATCCCGTAGCGGTCGAGCGGTTGCGGGTGCTGGTACAGGCCAGCACCGGAGAGTCGCTGGCTCACCAGATCGATGATCTGCTGAGCCGAGCTGCGCTTTCCACCAGCGCAGGGGCAGAGACCCACCCGGATCGAGTCAACCTACTGACCCTCCATTCGACCAAGGGGCTGGAGTTCTCCCGGGTCTACATCGTCGGGGTCGAAGATCAGCAGCTACCCGGATGGAAGGCTCTGGAAGAGAACATGGAAGCCGAGATCCAGGAGGCCAGGCGCCTGCTGTATGTCGGTATGACACGGGCCAAAGACCGGCTGGTTCTCACCCGGGCCCAGCGTCGGGCAGGTTTACCTACAGGCGGAAGCCTTTTTCTTGCCGAGGCGGGACTCATCGGGCAGCAGAGTGGCATACCTCCTGCATTAGCCGCCCCCGTCACGTCAAGGTAGGTATCCAATGAGGCTCGTCGCTTGTGCCCTGCCGCTTCTGGCCGGGGCTCCGAGCATGATGGCTGCGCAGGTCACAATCGCTCTTCCTCGGGTACAGCGTCCGGTGGTCAGGGCGACGCTGGGACCAGTCGCTCTAGTTGCAACAGTTGGCGGACGGGGCGTGAGCGTTCGTGCTACACCGGCCGTCACCCACCCAACAGCTCCTACTCATACTGCAGGCGAAGGGCATGCAACCGCCGCCGGCGTTCTGGCCACGGCCAAGCGCTATCTGGGCACGCACTATCGTTATGGCGGTGAGAGCCCTGTGTCCGGCTTCGACTGCTCGGGGTTCGTCCAGTATGTGTTCGGTCGACACGGGGTCAGACTGCCGCGCACTTCCCGAGAGCAGGCATCAGCCGGGAACCCGGTATCTCTAAACGTGGCGTCGCTCCGTCCGGGCGATCTCCTTCTCTTTGCTAGCACCGGGAGCATTGTCAACCACGTGGCGATCTATGTCGGCAACAACAGAATCCTTCACTCTGCTGCCGGGGCGGGTGGAGTAGTGTACGACGATCTCACCAGCGCCAGGGGAAAGTGGTACCTGCAGAGGCACGTGGCCTCGCGCCGAGTCCTCTAAGGAGGTAAACTCACCTCTTCTTCTCCGATCATCCTGACCTCCATAGATTGATTCGGGTCGCTGTCACCCGCCCGGAGCCTGCCACCATGCCTCGCATCGCGCCACTCGAGATCGAAGCCGCGCCCCCTCAGGCTAGAACCGCGGCCGAAGCCCACGTTCGCAATCATGCCCGGATGACCAACATGAAGCGCACGCTGCTTCACTCGTTGCCCGCATTCGAGGCGCTGATGCAGTGGTATCCCCTGCGCGATGCGGTCCAACCCATTTTGGGCGAGCGACTGACAACGCTGTTTGCCCACGCGATCTCTTCCGAAACCGATTGCCTGATTTGCTCCACGTTCTTTCGCCGGATGCTCATTCAAACCGGGGAAAACCCTGACCGCCTCAAGCTGGATGAGCGGGAGAGCGCGGTGCTCGACTTTGGCCGGGCCCTGGCGGTGTCTCCCTTTACGGTATCCGACGAGGTATATCAGCGACTCGCGGCTCACTTCACCCCGCCTCAGATCGTGGTACTCACCGCGTTCGGGGGGCTCATGGTGGCAACCAACGTCGTGAACAATGCGCTCGAGGTGGATCTGGACGAGTATCTCCAGCCCTATCGCAAGGGCGTACGGGAGAGTGCGGCCGGCATGGGTCAGCAGAGGTGATGGGAGAGTTCGCTGGAAAGGTTGCCTTCATCACCGGCGCGGCACACGGGCAGGGAAGAGCGACCGCGCTGGCCCTGGCTCGAGAGGGCGCCCGAATCGGTGCCTTCGACATCGCTCGTCCGCTGAGCTACCCGGGTTATGACATGGGCAACCGCGACGACCTGGCCTCCCTGGCAGAGGAGTGCCGGCGGCTGGGTACCGAATGTCTCACCTCTCAGGGCGACGTGCGCGACGATGCTGCTATTACGGCGGCGGTCACAGCGGTGGTGTCTCAGTTCGGACGGATCGACGTTCTCTTCAATAATGCCGGCATCTGTGCCTACGGCCTGGCTCACGAGCTGACTGAAGAAGCGTGGGACACCATGCTGGACATCAATCTCAAGGGGCCCTGGCTGGTGGCTCGTCGGGTGATTCCGGTGATGATTGCCCAGAAATCCGGCGTCATCATCAACAATTCCTCGGTTGCCGGACTCAGGGGGATGGGCCGGCTCAGTCATTATGCTGCCTCGAAGTGGGGGCTTACCGGCCTGACCAAATCGTGGGCCATCGAGCTGGCGCCGCATGGCATCCGGGTGAATTCTTTGCACCCCACGGGCGTAAATACCCCAATGAACGATGGCTTGGCCGCGCTGGAAGGGCTCACCCCGGCCCAGATTGCCGAACGTTCGGCCGGCAACCTGCTGCCGGTTCCCTGGATTGAGCCGGAGGACGTAGCCCAGGCGGTGCTCTATCTGGCGTCAGATCGTGCCCGCTATGTCACCGGAGCACCCCTGATTCTGGACGCCGGCCTGCTCAGCCGCTAAGTGAATCTCCCGCCCCGGTCAACGGCAGTTATGTTCCAATGGTGTAAAGTCGTTCCGTAGCCCGCACTATCTTCGCGCTTCGGTTGCGCGTGCTCGAGGAAGAGATGTACGCCACTATCCGTCGGTACAGTCCCAAGAACGGCGCTGTCAACAAGGCTTCGCTGGAGCTTCTGCGCCGTCAGATTCACGATGAGTTTCTGCCCATCCTGCAGCAGATCCCCGGGTTCAGAGGGTACTACGTGATCAGCGTGGAAAACCGGGAGGTGCTGACCCTGAGTCTCTACGACACCCTGGAAGGCTCCGCCGAGTCCAGCCGGTGCGCCGCCGAGTACACCCTGAGGAACCCGTTGGTGTTCGAGCTGGGAAAGCCTGAGGTCACCGAAGGGGAAGTGCTTACCGGCGCGGCAGCCGCTGCTCCGGCTGAGCCGGCTGGAGCGGCCGCCGCCACCGCGCTCGCCTTGTGGTACGAGGAATCACGGGGTATGCTTCTCTCGGCACCGGAAGGGTAGTCGACTTGACTCAACCCTTCCTGCTTCGGGGCTGGCACTGGCGCCGGCCCCTTTGCTTTCTCTCTCGATGGGGGCCGCTGAATGACTGAAGTGAAGCTGAGTGACGAGGACAGCTTGGAGCGCGCGCTCAAGGTTTTCAAGCGGAAGCTTCAAAAGTCCGGTCTCTTCGGCGAACTCAGAAGGCGCCGGCACTACGTAAAGCCCAGTGAAGCTCGAGCCATCAAGAGCGCAGCTGCCCTGCGGCGCAAGCGGAAGAAAAAGGTGACCAGCGATTCCTGGTAGGGAATGCTGATCGTCCCAGACTGAAAAAAATCCGGAGCCAGGTTGGCTCCGGATTCGTGCTTTAGGGTAGAATGACTTGTCAGACTGCAGCGCGCCGTCGAGTCATGGCTCCGGCAAGCATCTCCGACACATAACCCAGGACCGCTCCTACTACCAGCGCAATCACGGTCTTGCTCCAGCTGCCGTTGGCTCCGACAACGACACTTACCGCGGTGGCGGCGCCCAGGAACGAGCCGGGGATGAATGACAGAGCCGGGATTTTGGCCTGGAGAACCATGAACAGCGCCGCCACTCCCACCATTACGGAGAGCACCGGGACCCCTCCCCCGAAGCTCTTCGCCGCGGTCAGCGCCAAAAAGGCCCACAGCACTCCGGATAGATTGGACGCGATGGTCTTACTCAGTCCGGTGGTCTTACCGCCGGCAGCGAAAAAGCATCCCCACGCCACGATACCAGCCCAGACGGGCAAAGCTGCCACCCCCAGCGCAACGTACGTCCATCCGGTTATCAGAATTCCGATGCTGATGGCAAGTGCGACGAGCACGTCCATGGGGCCACCTCCGGCGGAAGGGGACTGCAATGGTCGATCCCGTCACTCAAAGCGGGGAAGGACCGGACGTAACACCTGAGCTCGTTCGGTGGGAGTGTGGCTAGGCTACCATCCGGATCCTAGGCCGTCAAGATCGACCCGGTTTCCGCCTCATCGCTGCTCGACCTCGGCGCGCAGGCGGAGCAGGGCGTCTTCGGTGGCAACCAGCTCGGCGCGTGCCTCGTTGAGGCGCTGCTGTTGGCTCTGAACAAACCGGCGGTATGGCCCTATAGCCTCGTTGATGCGTGCGGTGGACTGCTCCAGCTCCAAATGAACCTGGCGGGTGAGAGCGTCTTTGAGCCCTGATCGGAGTTCGGAAACTCGACGCTGGAAGTCTCGCTGAGACTGGCGGCGCTTGCGGGGAAGAACGTAAAACCCGCCGACGGCCAATGCCGCTGCCAATAGAATGCCGGTCACATCCGCCGCTGCGCCGGTAACCACCGTGACGACGATAGTCCCCAACCCCAGCGCACCAGCCTCAGCCAGCGCGGTGGTGGCGAAGGCGCCCTGAATCTCATTGGCAATGCTTCGCGACTCGGCCTCCCGGTTATAGCTCCCCACCACGTCGCGGGAGACCCGCCCGATGGAGTCGAGCAGGGCTTGGCGATTGTAGCCGAAGCTGGGACCGACATCGCCGATCATGCCCTCGTGGTGTCGGGTGAGCTGCCGCCGCTCGATGTAGCCGCTGATGTCCTGCCACAGCCGGTGGTTCCGCTCCACGATCCAATCGATGACCCGGCCGACCTCCTCCTCGATCGACTTCGGTGTATCCCCGATGACCTCCCGTTCGAATGATCGTTTGATGCCCTCGCTGTCCATCAGGCTCCGGATCCGGCCGATCCGAATAGTCTCCTCGAAGAATCGCGTCCCGCGGCTCTCCATCTCTCCAAGCAGGAGGTCGAGCCGAGCCAGTCGGGGCTCGAAGTCGCGCAGCATCTCCTGATGAAACAGTGCGAGCTGCTGGTCGATGTTCTGAAGCGCCTCGACGTCCTGGGCCAGCAGTTTGAGCCGCTCGAAGGTAGCGTCCTTGTACTTGGAGGCCAGACGCAGCCCGACGTTGAGCGGATTCAACAGCTTCAGCCGGACCCTTTCCTGCTGGTCCAGCGTATTGAGAAGGTAGTCCTCGACTCGTTCGAAGCCGCTGCTCTCCCAGAGCTCTGAGGCGACCGATTCGACGTTGCCGGCGCGGGCCTCGAGCGCCTGCCGCGCACTCACGGCGAAGATCTCCGGGGTTTCACCCAGGAGGGCTCCGGCATTTTCTCCGACGAAGCGAATCACCTCCTCGCGCTCTTCGGTCCGCGGCAGAATGTCGATCTTGTTGACGATGAAGACGATCTTCTTGCCCCACTCCCGGATCTGCTCCAGGAAGGCGCGCTCACTCTCGGTAAAAGGCCGGTCTGCCGAGGTGACGAACAGGACCAGGTCGGATCGGGGAACGAAGTCCCGGGTCAGTTCCTCGTGTCGCCGAATGATGGCGTTGGTGCCCGGGGTATCGACGATGCTGATCTCGCGAAGCACCTCAGCGGGATGGGTACGCTCCAGCAGGTACGCCTCGCGCAGCTGATCGGTGATCTCCGGACCGTGCCGGAGAACGTTGATCCGATCGGTTGTTGGAGTTACGCCCTCCGGCAACACCCGCTCGCCCAGGAGGGCGTTGATGAAGCTGGATTTCCCGGAGTTGAACTCGCCGGCCACCACCAGCAGGAAAAGACCAGTGAGCTGCTCCCGTGCTTCCTGGAATCGCCGCAGATCTTCAGCCGCTACGTCCGACCCGAACCGCTCCAGCGCAGTCGCCAACCGCTGCAGCAGCTCCTGTTCTCGCACCCGGAGCTCCTGCTCTCGCTTGGACAGGATTCCTCTTCGCGCCAGCAGCCTGCCGATCACGGTGCCTCCGGGCACGGGTGTCAGTTAGCGAACTCAGACAATGGTGCAGCTAGGAAGGCGTTGGGGTAAGGCTTCACTTCATACGCTTGAGATAGCCTGCCACTTTCTTGAGGTCGGCAAAAAACTCTCGCCTTGCCTCCTCCCGAGCCTCGGCGGGGGCCCGGAGCACCGCCGACGGGTGGACCGTGGCCACAACGGCCTCGGCAAACTCTGTCGGAATCGGCCGCCCGCGATCCTGAGTCACGCGGAACTGCTTTCCCAGCAGGGCTTGCGCCGCGGTGGCCCCAAGCGCCACAACCACTCGCGGCTTTACCAGACGGATCTCCTCCTGAAGCCACGGAGTACAGGCGCGCACTTCGGCGGCGTTGGGCTTCTTGTGCAGCCGGCGTCCCCGCTCGATTACCACAAACTTGAAATGCTTCACGGAATTGGTGACGTACACCCGAGTCCGATCGATCCCCGCTGCCTCCAGCGCCGCATCCAGCAGCTGCCCCGACGGACCGACGAAGGGGTGGCCCTGACGATCTTCTTGATCCCCGGGCTGCTCCCCAACGAGCATCACATCAGCTGTGCGCGGGCCCTCACCAAACACTGTTTGAGTGGCGTTCACCCAGAGATCACAGCCTCGGCAGCCCGCGGCGGCCGCTCGCAGCTGGGGCAGCGTAGGGTCAGGCGGCATGAAGTCGGCTGCTGATCCGGTCGAGAGCGGTGTGCTGCTCGCGCGCTGAGGACACATGCTGAGATGCTACATGACGAGACCTGCAGAGGAAGTGGCGCGGGTCACTAGCGGAGTCGCAAACGCAGTCGTATCATAGACCAGGCAGATGTTTTCGGTTTGCCATCCCACATACAATCGAGTCGTCCGGCAGGGGTATGCTCCTTGCGCGTCAGCTAGGGGACGCAGCGCAACTTCATGCGCGAAGGTCCGTTGACAGCCCGCCAAGAGGAGCTTTCCAGGCTCCGGCGGATAGGCTCTGTACGGTCAGCTCCCCGGCGGAATCCATGAAACAGCCACCCAGCAGGCTTTTGATTGCACTGGTGCCCTCAGTGTGCGTGGCGCTGAGCCTCCAGGGTTGTGGCGTGTCCACCTCTACCGTTGATCTCACCCCCGGTCCGGAGCCGATCGAGGTCACCGTCACCCCCGAGGTGATCCAGGCGGGGGGCTGGGCCGAAGTAAAGGTGGTAAGCCCGTCTGCCGACAGCATCGGCATTGAGTCTTCCAACGGACTGGATCGCTACTGGGAACGGGGATCGCAGATTCGCGCCAGACTGGACAGCGACTTCGGAGACAGCCTGCCTCCCATCAGCTATGCGGTGCGGGAGCACGGACACCTGTTCAATGTTTTGAAGAAGCCGATGAAGGTGGTGGTATGTCGGAAGAGCTATTGTCGGGAATACTATCACGAGATCGCTATCCAGCTGCCCGAGCGCAATGAGCGGTCGGTCGCAATCACGGGAGGCTGGAGCAGTGCCTTTACCAAGCGGGCGGTGACCAGCGCGGACAAGTCCGTTCTGCTCAAGGAAGCCCTCAACCACACGGTGTGGAACCTTCAGGCTGAGGTGGCCACCGGGAAATTCAGCGGGAGGGTACAAGGCTTTTACGGGGCCGACGAGCGCGGCGGATCTCTGGACCTGTCCCGGGAGATCAGCAAGATGGGCGAGGGGATGAGCTACGGCTTGGCCATGCACGTCTCTGCCACCCACGCGGAGTGGTTACCCACTGACCGAAGCGCGGTGCTCACCAAAGGCACCGCCTACCGAGCCAGCTTCGGGCCCAGCATCATGGTCAAGGGTCTCACTGCCAGCTCTCAACTGGGCATTTACACCGATGGACGGGAAACGCTGCAGGAGGTGAGCACGTTTGTCTCGCTCAATGGTGGGCTTACCGAAGTCCGGAGCCCGGTGACCGTGACCCTGGAGAAGACCTTCGCCTTCGGCGGCGAACCCATGATTCCCCGCCGGAGTGATCAGCTGGAGAGACTGACGCTGGGTCTCGACATCGTCAGAAACTTCGCCGTTCGGTTCGGCATGACCACTCATCGTAGCTCCTGGCCGACTCAGGACCGGGCTAGCGATCTTCGGGCCAGCGAGGTGTACTACACTATCGGTGGGCAGTATACGCTAAGCTGGTAACTGACAAGCGCTTGCAGGTTCCCTCCAGCAACTTATACGGGGGGAGCGCCGAGGCCGAAGCTCGTAAGAGCTTCGGCCTCTTTCTTTCCACGTGCACCATGCGACGGGGAAGGCGTCTCAGGCAGTATGTAAGGGTCTGAGAGAACACAGCTGGCATATCGTGACCGCCTCCGACAGGGAACCCGCTGGAGGCACCGAATGTTTGCTGTAACAGAGATTTTGTCGTTTTCAGCCCCTGAAAGAGGGGCTCAACTGATGGGAGCAGCGAACGTGGCAGGCACTAAGAAGACACGCCGTCGGTCGACTCGCCCTGCGGCTCTGGCCCGAGCGGTCGACGAGGGACGTGAGAGCCTCGATTTTTACCTCAAGGAGATCAGCCGGATTCCTCTGCTTAAGGTGGAGGAAGAGACGGCTCTGGCTCGGCGTGCGTTCAAGGGCGACGTGGAGGCCCAGGAGCGCCTCGCTCGGCACAACGTCAGGTTCGTGGTGTCAGTGGCCAAGAAGTTTCAGAACCGTGGTGTGCCTCTCATGGATCTGATCGGGGAAGGGAACGTGGGCCTGATGACCGCGGCGCGAAAGTTCGATCCCGACCGCGGAGTCAAGTTCATCTCCTACGCCGTCTGGTGGATTCGGCAGGCAATTCAGGCGGCGATTGCACGGCATGGGCGCCCGGTACGGCTGCCGCTGAATCGCACCGCCGACCTTACCCGGCTGGGAAGGGTGACCACTCTTCTGACCGAGAAGCTGGGGCGGGTGCCCACAACCGAGGAGCTGGTTTCAGCCACTGGGCTGACGCCTGAAGCGGTGCGCTCGCTCGGTGCGCTTCACATCGAGGCCCTGCGTCTGGACCAGCCCATGAGGGAGGGGGAGGATAGGGGTCGGCTGGACCGTTTCGTTCCCCTTACGCAAGAAGGGACCGACGCTTCAACCCTGGCGAGCAGCAGAACTCACGATCTCGAGCTGGCGCTGGCGGCCCTGCCGCCTCGCGATGCCAAGGTGCTCCGGCTGTATTTCGGCCTGGATGATGGCAACAGCCGGACTCTGGAAGAGATCGGACGGATGATGGGAGTAACCCGGGAGCGGATTCGTCAGCTTCGCGACCGGGCGCTCCGGCAGCTGAAGGAGGAGCACGGCGATATACTGCGGGAGCTGGCTGCCTGATCTTATTCTCCGCGGAGTAGAAGGCCCACCTGAATAGCGGGTGGGCCTTTTACTTTGTGCCCTCCAAAACCGAGAGCACGTGCTCGAGCTGCGCCTTGCCGGGTAGAACCCCCTGTGCCATGGTGCTGGATCCGCCTCCTCGCCCGCCGGCGATGCTGACCGTCTCCTTGAGAACGCTGGCCGCGTCGATACCCGAATCCGGCGCGGCACTCAACAGCACGGAGGGGGGAGCATCGATAGCACCGATGAAGACGGCTCGCGGGAAGCCGGCAAACGCCAGAGCCAAGCCTCGAAGGTCGTCCAGTCCGCCGTCGGCCAGGCGAACGGTTGCTCTCCTGACCCCCGCCGGATCGGGCTGAGCCGAGGCATACAGCTCTTGCGCCCGGTATCGGCTGAGATCGGCTTCCAATGCTCGCTTAGAAGCCGAAAGCGCTTTGACGTCTGCCCTCTGGTTGGCTACGACGCGAGGAAGCTCATCGAACGAGCTGGAAAGCTCGGTTGCGAGGTTGGACAGAACGTTGAATTCCAGGCGACTTCGCCCAATGGCTCTCAGCCCGCAGAGAAACTCCAGCCGAACTCCCTTTCGCACTCGCTCCACCTTGCGTACCAGGAGAGCGCCGATGGCGCCTGTCGCCGTAACGTGGGTCCCTCCGCATGCGCTCCGGTCCAGACCTTCGATGCTGACGATTCGAATAGCCCCAGAGCGGCTGGACGGTTTCCTCAATCCGGTGGCCGAGCTCGCGTCCTCGAATGTGACCGTGACGGGCCGGTTCTCGGCAATGAACTCGTTGGTCCTCATCTCCGCCTGGACGACCTGTTCTGAGGTAAGCTGGGAGGTATCCAGGTCGAGAGTGGAGGTGAGCTCCCCCAGGTGGACTGAGGTGGTGGGGTAATCCCAGAGATCGGCCAGGACGGCTGATAGAAGATGTTGTCCTGTATGTTGTTGCATGTGGTCCAGGCGGCGAGGCCAATTCAGCTCGCCCCGGACGGTCGGGCCCGACACCAAGGGCTCGACCAGCAGGTGGGCCACTCTCTCGCCCTCATCGACCACTTCGGCTACCTCGATCCCCTCCAGCCGGCCGGTATCGTGGAGTTGGCCTCCCGACGTGGGATAGAAGGCCGTGCGGTCCAGATAAATCCGCCTCCCCTCCTCGGCTCGCTCCACAACGGAAGCCTCGAAGTTGCGCAGGTGCGAGTCCAGGTAGTAAAGCCGCTGCGTCATGGACAATCGGGTTTTGAAATGCGGTGTCGTCCCAACTCTAGGGTATGTCATCCTGATTGAGAATAGAGGACGCCACCGACAGGCGGAACAACGGCGGGTAGGGAGGACTAAAGCGCTCGAATCGAGGTGTCAACCGGCAGCGTCAGCTGGTCGAGAACCATCCTCTGGATTTCTTCGGCAAAGTCAAGAACAGCTGAAAGTTGGAAGGCCAGATCGTGGAGCTCCGCGGGGGCCACGGCCGGGTCCTGCCCCAGGGCGGCGGCCTGCTCCTGAAGCATGACCAGTCCGGCGTGGGCAAACGCCATCCGCTCCCACAACGGGAGAACCAGATCCAATTGGTTGGTTGATAACGCCGCCGTGGTGTTCTCGAAGTCCCCCTCCAGTGGGCTGATGAGCCGAGCCAACTGATCGGCCAGTGCCCGAGCCCGCTCAGCGCTGGCCGGCTGCAGGGTGTCGGTGGCAGCGAGAATGGCCACCGCCCACTGCTGGAGGTCTCCATATTCCTCCCCCAGGCTGGCCAGGGCGGCCCGGCTGGTATCGGGCCTCAGCGCGATAGGAGCGGGGGCGAGACTGCCGAGGATGAAGGTCAACGCCGCCACACCCGAGAGTGCAAGAATTCGCAGCAGAAAGCCTCCGAGTCCAGGGGGGACAATGCAATGGGCGGAGAATGTGTCTCCGCCCAATCTGTCGTCCCACGATCCCTCTGTCTGTGATGTTGGCTACGCCTGCGATTTTCAGATGTATCCCTCAAAAATGAGAGTGTCAAGCAGTGTGACTGCCCCAGCCGCGGAGGGCGCGCACGTAGTCGTGGAGGACGAGAAATTTCTCGAAGAGGATGACCCCTTTGCGCTTTCGGCCAAACTCACCAAAGAGGTCACGCAGTCTGCCGCGGCGGGTCACGTAGAAGCGGAACGTTTCGGCAAAATCTTCCTGCGGGTGTTTGGCCGCGTATGCACTGACGTGATTCGACGGCGCGATTGCAATCCTGCGCCGCTGAAAGTACACCCAGGTATTGTCCATGCCGCGATACGCCTTGTCTACTTCGCCGAAGGCTCGACGAAACTGCCGCGTGCGGGTCCAATCCCAGTGATGATAGAGGAAGCTGTGTCCCAGCTCGTGAGTTATCAGGCCAACCAGCATAGTCCAGGGGATTTCATCGCGCCGGCGTTTGCCGACCACGTAGCGCTGCTCGATCTCGACCATATTGGGGTACTTCGGATCGACGCCCGACACTCCCGGACGGAGCAGTATCCGGTAGTCCCAATCCTTGATTCTGCTGACTAGGAGCAGACGGCGCACCCGGGTCAGTGCGCGCGGTATCAGATCGCGACCGGTGGAATCGCCACCGCACCAGGGGCAGGTGTTCATCAGATCGTCCACGCCTCGGCCACAGTGGGGACAGGTCCCCTCGAAGAACGCTTCCTCGTTCCATTGTTGCGGCCGGCTGCACCAGGGGCAGTACTGCATGGGATACTGGACGCCACCGCCACAGCCCCAGTCGCATCGCGCGTCCCTGCGGAAGCCGCGCGGAGCTTTGAGCGGCTCCTCGCTGGAATAGCCCTCCTCGTGGATGTTGGCGCCGCACCAGGGGCAGGTCGAGAACTTGTCGGAGACGGCCCAGCCGCATTTGTAGCATTCCGCTCCGGTTAGACCGCCTTCATCTCCCCAGCGGTACGCTCGGCCGCACTCGGAACAGAATCCCATATAGCGCCGAACTCGGTGTCCGCAAATGCAGCGGGCATCCCGGGCCCACGCTCGGGCGCGCCGCCTACGTGCGGTCATACCGGGCAATGGCGGCGTCTACAATCCGCTGGATGAAGTCACAGTATTCCATCCCCGCCTTCGCGGCGGCGTTGGCCATGTCGTGGCCATAACTAATGAAGGGGTTCGCGTTGGCCTCCAGCACCCAGACACCGCCGTCATCGGTCAGCCGGATATCCAGGCGGCCATAATCCCGCAGCCATAGCGCGCGGTAGGCCATCCTGCAGGTCTGGGTAATTCGCTCGCGCACCACCTTGGAGAGGGGACGCGCCAGGACGTTGCGGATTCCCTTGCGCTCCCGGTAGGCCTCGTCCCACTTGGCGAACTGGGTGGCGATCCGTTCTTCCGGGCGGGTCTTCCCTTTATCGAAAATCATCTCGGTGATGGGGAGGATCTCCAGGCTGTCATCATTGCCGATGATGCTCACGTAGAGCTCGCGCCCATCCACGAACTCTTCTGCAATGGCGCCCTGGCTGAACCGCTCATGAATGAACGCCACCCGCTCCACCAGAGACTCCTGGTCCTGCACCACCGATGCTTGAGCAATGCCGGCGGAGGCGTCGGTCTGCAGCGGCTTGACAATCAAGGGAAAGGTGAGCTTCGGGGTGCAGTCGACTTGCTCATGCAAGCGGTAGCTCACAAAACCCGGCACCTGAATCCCAAAGTAGGCCAGAACCTTTTTACTGATGGCCTTGTTGCGGGTCATCTGCAACGCCAGGGGAGGAGCGCCCGTGTAACGGTAGCCCTCCGCCTCGAGCAAGCCAGGGAGGAGGTATTCCAAGGACTCATCGCCCCGGAACGCTTCGGCGCCATTGAAGACCAGGTCAGGTTGCCAGTCGCCCAGATTACGTAGCAAGTACTCCAAGTCGTCCCTCACTCCAAGGAGTCGGACCTCATGGCCACACTCCAGGAGCGCATGGGCAATCTGGTACTCCATCTCCGGCTCGTCGGATTTCCAGCCCGCAACCTCGCGCTCCATCTGGCGAGCGTGCTCGGGGTGATCCCAGCCGGAGTAGGGAGTGTCAAAAACGACGGCAACGCGCATAATGTGTAGCAAGATTTCCGGGCCCGGCCCGTAACGCCAGGCCAGTCCTGCTGTTGCCCCTCCAAAATCCCCTCGCGAAATGCCCGCTCACCACTGCGGTGCTAGGCGGTAAGTGTTTGTCGCGCAACGTAGTCAGCAATGGCTCACCGATTGCTCCTTCCGACAGGCAGAGAATCACTTCTTGCACAACCCCTAACCTATCGAGCCCATCGCATGCGCCGTCGTCTGAGCTGGACGCTCGTTTTCTGTGCTCTGAGCAGCCTCGCGGCCCGCGTCGCGGCGCAGGACCTCACGGCCGTAGAACGGCTCAGGGTCGACGACTGGTATCGGAAAACGAGCGACCGTACCGGCGATGGCGAGTGGGGTATAGCCATTGGCACTATGGGTGGGCGCGTGCTCTGGAGCGTGAATTCCGAGCTACAGCTGATTCCGGCATCGACCGCCAAGCTCTTCACCGTGGGATTCAGCCGGGCACGCGCCGGCGGCGGGGCCCGCATCTCGACCCGGATCATTGGTCGCGGCAGTCTGGACTCGACGAGCGGCCGCTGGAGAGGTAGCTGGCAGCTCGAGCTGGGTGGCGACCCCACCCTGGAGCGATCCGGCCGGGACGGGCCGACTCTGCGGGAATTGGCCCGCCAGCTCCGGGCCCGGGGTATCACCCAGCTCGAAGGTGCGCTGGCACTGACCAGCCGGACCGGTCCCGCGGCTTCCCGCTATCCCGCGGTCTGGTCGGCCGAGTTTGTGGGCCAGCTGTATGCCCCCCCGGTGGGACCGGTCACCCTGCACGAAAACACGATTTCACTGACTTTCCGTCCCGGCCTGGATGTGGGATCGCCTCCCACTCTGGTGTCAGCCTACCCCGCCGGAGTCGACCGCCTGGTGCGCATGAGCGCCACAACCGTGGGCGGCAGTCGGCGGCGGCTAGTGCTCACGGCCGACCCGGATGGAGGTTGGACCCTGGGCGGGACCATCGGGATTGGCTCCCGTGCAGCCGGGATATCCGCGGTCGCCCATGAGCCCGCCAGTGTGCTGGGTTACGCCTGGGCGGCGGCGCTCGACCGCGCCGGAATCCAGTGGGTGAACCGGAGCTCTCCACCCGTCGTCGGGCCCGGTGTCCCGGGGGTCCTTGCCAAGGTGGAGTCGCCCCCCTTCGACAGCGTGGCGGTGGAGATTAACCGACGGAGTCTCAACATCGGCGCGGAGCTGGTCCTGCAGTGGGCGGCTGCCAGCCAGACCTCAGGGCCCTCTCTGTTGAACCAGCATGTTCGCGATGTGGTGGGACCGCAGGCCCAGATCCGGCTGGTGGATGGCAGCGGCCTGAGCGAACTGGACCGGGTGAGCCCGATGACCCAGATGCTATATCTGGCCCGATATCCCCAACTGCGTGGCGCAGAACGCTATCCGCTGCTGCTGCCGGCCAACGGAATTGGCACGTTGAGGGGTCTGCGCTACGGTATGGGTAAGGGTGTGGTTCACGCCAAGACCGGCACTCTGGATCGGGTGGCTACCCTGGCGGGATATCTGGGTCGGCCGGACGGCGTACTGGTCATCTCACTCATGTATAATGGCCGCCGGACCCATGCTGCCCGGGCTGCCGAATGGGAGCTCTTCCGTTTGCTGGGCGCCGAAGGGGTAAACCTGAGCGGCGCACTGGAGACCCAGATGGGCGGCACCACGAACCGTGACGACGAGACCCAAGATGCGGCCCGGGTGTTGCGGTGAGTGTGTGAAATCACGCGCCCCTGGTGCTGTGCACCGGGAGTGCGCATAATCTCTCTCCCCCAAACCGCAGCATCTGTTACTTCGGAGCAGGTATGGATTCAACGGCCCGGCAGGCCAGACTCAAGCCCGAATTCGCCGAACTCTACCCTCCGCTCACTGCCGGGGTGTGGGAGCCTGCCGCCGAAATGGGTGCTCGCGTGCTGCTCTGGCAGTTGCAACAGCGTGGCACCGAAGCACTGGGGACCCGCCTGCTGGATGGACGCCACTTCGACTTTCGGGGCGGCTGGCACCGGGGCCAGGAAACCGATCTGCGCACCCGGGTGTGCGACCCGGCTTTCAACGGGCCGTTTTAGTATTGCTCGATCAGGCCCTTGGCCAGCCGCTCGAAGCCTCTTCTTAACAGCGACCGTTTTTTCCACTGCTCCAGCAGGATCTCACGGGAGCGGCCGTAATCCTCGATGAGTCCTCTCTCCATGGTTGTGGCAAACTCTTTGTCCGCGATCCCAAGCACGTTCTCTTCATTGAGCTCCATGCTGCGCTCGTCCATGTTGGCGGATCCCACGATTGACCAGGAGCTGTCGATCAGTACGGTCTTGGCGTGCATCATTGCCGGCTGATACTCGAAGATCCGCACCCCACCCTCGAGAAGCTCCTGGTAGTAGCTCTGCCCCGCGGCCTGAACCGGTATCGCATCGGTATGATTGCCCGGCACCAGCACCCGCACGTCCACTCCGTTCCGCGCCCGATCGATGACCGCTTTCCTCAGTCGTTTGTCCGGAATGAAGTAGGAGTTACTGATCCACAGCCGGTGATGCGCGTTGATGAAGCTGAGCCAGAACAACAGGCGGATCGGCTGCATGGCGTCTGAGGGGGAGCTCACCACCGACAGCCCGCAGGGACCGTCGCCCGGCGGCGCGTGAGGAAAGAAACGGGGCCCGACCAGCACCTCGCTGGTACAGTAGACCCAGTTCTCGGCAAAGGCCGATTGAATCCCCGCCACCATGGGGCCGGTAACCCGGGTCATGCTGTCCCGCCACTCGTGCTTGTTCGTCACATTGCCTTTCCACTTCTTGGATATTGCGGCCCCGCCGGTGAAGCCGATCCGACCATCGATGACCGTCGCCCGGCGGTGCTCGCGACGGTAGATCCGCGCCAGATTCCGCAGGGCAAGAGGTCGGAAGCGGACCACCTTTACTCCGGCCCGCTCGAGGTCCTCCCGGAATCGCTTCCTGAGCTTGGATCCTCCAAACCCATCGATCAGGAGACGGACCTCGACACCATTCCGGGCTCGGTCCTTGAACGCGTCGATGAACTGCTGGCCAATCTCGTCGGGCTCGAAGATGTAGGTCTCGAAGTTGACCGTGTCCTTGGCCTCTCTGATTGCCTCGAGCATAGCGGGATAGAACCCATCGCCATTCTGGAGGAGCTTTACCTCACCCCCGCGAAACAGCGGGGAGTTGAGAAAGCCGGCGGTCCACTCCACAAACCGGTCGGAGCCAGGATCGGCTTCGAAGCCCATGGTGTAGTCGTCGCTGGGCCAGTCGGGGAAAAACAGCGCTGCCATGACGCTTACGAAGGCAATGAGGCCGATGATCATGAGGGCCCAGCCCCACCAGGGCAGATCGGAACCGAAACCGAGCAACTCACTCATGTGAGGGGACCGTTGGGGTGAAAGTCTATGCGGCCAAGCAGTGGATGATGATCGGAGCCAAACACCCGAGGACCCCGGTCCTGGGGGTGCTCGTCCAGCCGATGGACCCGGGCCTGCCGAATGAGTCCGGGACCGTCCCGCACCAGAAGGTAGTCCAACACCAGCCGGGGCAGGGCGTGGAAGGTATGGCGCCACGACGGCGTCGAATGCGGGACCCCGAAGGTGTATCCGGCGTCGGTGAGCGCCCGCCACGCCTTCTCATACCGGCCCCGGCCAAGGTTGAGGTCGGCGCCGAGCACCACCGTGCCGTCCGGTATCGCACTGATCAGATGGCGAGCCTGGCGCTCCCGTCCGCGGGTGCCCAGCCAGCGGTGCCCCGGGGGACCGCGGGGGTCGAGGTGAGCACTGACCACCCGAAGTCTCCGACTCCCCAGCGAGAGCTCAGACGAGACCGCAACCCTGCGCTGCAGCACCAGCGGCAACTCGATCGCATGGGTGTCGATGAGAGGCAGCGTCGAGAGAATGGCGTTGCCGCGATCGCTCGGCAGCACGCCATTTCTCATGGAAGGCGCATAGCGGAGATTCATCCCCTGAGCCCGAGCCGTTTCGACCACGTCCTCCTGGGGGCCCAGTTGCGCGGTCAAAACGCGTCCAGCGGGACCCGAAGTGACTGGTGGAAGGGTGGGGTCGCTCCGGTAGGCTTCCTGGACCAGGACCAGAAGCGGGAGATCCGGCTCTGCGCCGAGACGCACGAAATCTCCCTGGCGAATGCGGGAGATCACCGCCTGCAGCCTGCCTCGTCCAATCCACACATTCCAGCTCAGCACCACCAGGCTCTGCGGTTCACCCCCGGGCGGCTCCGCCAGATCCAGGGCAACGGGCGCGCCCA
>DATKJJ010000069.1:0-2515 GCA_035543695.1 Gemmatimonadales bacterium
CGAACCCGGCTCATGGCGACGTCCACACCCACGCCCCGCCCGGAAACCCCGCTCACCTGCTGGGCGGTGCTGAAGCCGGGGCGCGCCAGCACCCGCACCAGGAGGTCGTCGGTCAGCGTATCGGTATCCGGCGCCATTCCATCGCGCCGCGCTTTGGCCAGGATTTTAGTCCGATCGATCCCGCGGCCGTCATCGGTGACCCTGATGGCAACTGTGTTCCGCTCCCGTGCGGCAGAGATCAGAATGCGGCCTTCGGCCGGCTTGCCCGCGGCGGTCCGATCGGCGGCAGGCTCGAGCCCGTGATCCGCTGCGTTCCGGATGAGATGCACCAGAGGCTCGCCGATCTCATCCAGGATCGAGCGGTCCAGCTCGATCTCGTCGCCTTCGGTATCGAAGCGGATCTGCTTGCCCAGGTCCCGCGAAAGGTCGCGCACCAGGCGAGGAAAACGTTCGAACACCTCGCCCACCGGGGTCATCCGGGAGGCCAGGACCTCTCCCTGCATGCTGGAAACGAGGCGGTTGACCCTCTCGCTCACTTCCATGAGGACCGGATTGCGCGACTCCGTGGCCAGAGCGCCGAGGCGGTTCTTCGCTACCACCAGCTCGCCCACCTGCTTCATCAGGAGATCGAGCCGCCGCAGATCCACCCGGATTTGCCGGTTTGCCCCGGGTTGGGAATCGGCACCGGCGGCGACCGCCTCGACGATCTCAATGGTCTCCACATCGCCGACTGCCCGCAGCGCGGACGTAATCTCGGAGTCGGACGACCGGGTCTGCAGCCGGAAGGAGAAACGGCCGTCAAAGTCGTCCCTCTCGAGTTCGGCTAGAGGAGGCCGTATCGTGTTCACCGTGCCCAGGGTCTCCGCTCGCCGCAGTACCAGCGCGGCCCGCGCGCCCCGCATCACCGCACCAGGACGAATGGTCACCTGGATCGGTCGATAGCGAGGAAGGTCGGTGACACGGCGGGCCGGCGCGGGCGCCTCCGCCGCGGCTGCCGGCAGGCCGGCCGCGGGATTTGCCTCCCGTTCCAGTTCAGCCAAAAGCGCCACGTCCGCCGGCTCTTCTGCGCCTGCGGCGGCGGCTTCCACGCTCTTGCCCAGCGTGTCGACCGCCCTGAAGAGCAATTGAAAGACCGCCGAGCTACCCTGTAAGCGCCCTTTCCGCAGGCCATCGAGCAGGTTCTCGATCCCATGGGACAGCTGGGCCACGGCCGAGTAGCCCATCGTCGCCGCCATGCCCTTGATCGTATGGATAGCCCGGAAAAGCCGATCCACCGGCTCGACTGCGGCCGGCTCTTTTTCCCACTCGAGCAAAGAGCTGTTGCAGGCTTTGAGATGCTCGCGGCTTTCCGCAAGAAACAGCGTGGCGTACTTGGACAGGTCCATGGATTACGCCAGGACGCGCTGTACCGCCTCGAGAACACGGGAAGGCTGGAAGGGCTTCACGACGAAATCCTTGGCCCCGGCCTGGATCGCTTCGACCACCAGAGCCTGCTGCCCCATGGCGCTGCACATCAGGATTTTGGCTTCGGGGTCTGACTTGCAGATCTCCCGCACCGCCTCGATGCCGCCCATGTCGGGCATCACGATGTCCATGGTGACGAGATCGGGCTTGAGCTCGCGATACTTCGCCACCGCCTGAAGCCCGGACTCGGCCTCGCCCACTACCTCGAAGCCCGCCTGGCTCAGGATGTCGGTGATCATCGTGCGCATGAAGATGGCGTCATCGCAGACGAGCACGGTGTGGGTCACGGAACTCCTCCTTTAGCTTCCGATGATCGGCGCGAACACAGCTTCAACGTCCAGCAGAATGAAGTGCCGGTTCGACTCCAGTCCTACCGCCTTGACCAACCGGGGATCGACCCCGGGGAGCTCCCGCCGTTCCACCACGGAGGCGGCGGGTACTTCGAGGAAATCCAGCACCTGTCCGACCCCAAGCCCGTAAGCCTTCCCTTTGACCTCGAGCACGACAATGGCGCCCTCGTCGGACAGCCTCCGCTCCTGTTGCAGGAGCATGTGTCCGTCGAGAACGGTCAGCAGGCTTCCTCGAACGTTGACCAGCCCCTCGACTGTGTCCGCCACACCGGGAATGCGGGTGGCAGGTAGCCGGGGGAGGATCTCACGCACGATCCCTGCCGGGGCCGCGCAGACAACCTCACCGATTCGAAAAATGACGGCGTGAAGCGCGGAAGAATTAGCCATCTCTATTGAAGAACCGAAGATAGCGGAGCGGGTCTGACCGATCAACCAGTTCTTTGCCACCCGCGGCTGCCAGGGCCGGGCGTAAGTCATCGGGCCATTCGGCGATGAACTCAAGTGGTGCTCCGCTCACAGGATGGCGGAATGCCAGAGCGGCCGCGTGCAGTGCCTGCCGAGGAGTGGTTCGGTCGAGGAGCTCAGCTTGGCGGCGCTGCGCGCCGGAAATTCGACGGCTCCCGCCTCCACTGTAAACCGGATCGCCGACTACCGGGTGTCCCACATGCTCCAGATGCACTCGGATCTGATGAGTTCGGCCG
>DATKJJ010000070.1:0-3399 GCA_035543695.1 Gemmatimonadales bacterium
CTGGGAGAACCGGGCTCAGGCTCGGCTGCACTGGACGAGAATCTTCCGGGTGCCCGACGCCATGCCGCCGCGTTGCTTCCTATCGTTCAACGCCTGCTCGGCCGCGCGGGATCCACTCTGGACGCGGTGCAGGGCGTGGTGCTGAGCGACGGCCCGGGCAGTTTCACCGGGCTCCGGGTGGGCGCTGCGGTGGCAAAGGCACTGGTCGACACCCGGCGAATTCCTCTCTGGACCGCTCCGTCCTTGCTGGTCCGCGCGGCCCAGGTGGCTCGGCCCAATGCCCTGGTCCTTGCCCTGTCCAACGCGCTGCGGGGGGAGGTGTACGCCGCCGCGTACCGGTTCGATTCAGATGGCATACGCACTGAGCTGGTCCCATCGGTTCGACGGCCGGAGGACATTGTATCATGGGGTCTGCAGCCGGACATTCTGGTGGGAGAGGCTCCTCTTCAGGTCGTCGAGGCGCTGGAGCGGTGGTCAGGAAGGACGCTCATCGGTCCACCCGAGGGATCACCGCACGCGGCGCGGCTGCTGGATCTGGTGGGAATTCGCGGGGGAGCGCGCGAGGTGCTTACGGTCGGGGAATGGGAGCCCGTGTACGGCCGGCCGGCCGAAGCGCAGGCTCGTTGGGAGAGTGCTCATGGACGACCCTTACCGGATTCGGTCGGCAGTCCCGGCTGATGCAGCACCGCTCGTTACTATCGAGCGCCGCTGTTTCAGCGATCCCTGGAGCGAGGCCAGCTTTCGTGAGGCGCTCGAGTCCCCCTGGACTTTCGGCCTGGTGGCGCACGACGGGCGCGGCATTGCCGGCTACTTGATCGGCAGGGAAGTGGCAGGCACTGGTGAGGTGCTCAACCTTGCGGTCGCTCCCGACTTTCGGCGCCGAGGCGTGGCCCGGGCGTTGTTGCGCTCGGCCCTGGGTTTTTTTCGAAAGCGGCGGGTCGAGGAGGTCTATCTGGAGGTCCGGGAGTCCAACCAGTCGGCGCAGGCGCTCTACTTGAGCTCCGGATTTCGTCCGGTCGGACAACGCACGGCGTATTACCGCAACCCCAGAGAGGACGCCCTGGTGCTGTGGCTTCCCCTGGAACAACACGCGTGAAAACAGCATCCCGGGCGGGACTTTGGTTGATGCGGTTCGGCCCAGGCCTATATTATCCGCAGACCCGCTTCGTCGGACCTTACTGTTGAACCTTGGAGGTACCTGTGAGTCGCAGTCTGAACAAGGCCATTTTGATCGGGAATCTCGGGGCTGATCCGGAAGTTCGCAGCACTGCCAACGGCTCGCGGGTCGCCACCCTCTCGATCGCTACCAGCCGGCAATGGAAAAACCAGGCTGGGGAGAAGCAGGAAAAGACGGAGTGGCATCGGGTGGTGTTCTGGAACACCAAGTTCTCCACTCTGGCCGACATCGCCGAGCGCTTCTGCAAAAAGGGAGACAAGGTGTACGTCGAGGGAAGTATCGAATACCGCTCGTGGCAGGATCGGGAGGGACAGACCCGGTACACCACCGAAATCAACGGCCGTGAGCTCATCCTGTTGTCCGGTCGGGGGGATGGGGCGGAGGCTTTCTCCGCACCCAAGGTGGCGGCGGCCGGTGCAGCGGCTCCGAAAGGCAAGGAAGGCTTCGACGACTTCCCCGAAGCGCTGGACGCCGAAGACGACGATCTGCCGTTCTAAGCCGGGAAGCGGGGAAGGGCGGAGGCATCTTCCCGCTGGGGAGATGCCAGTCCTCCCGCCGATCGCCAGAGTTCGGCGACCGAGTATCAGGTTGAAGGAACCCTACCAAGTCTCAAGCACACCAACAACTTAGACAGCTGAGTTGATGTGGTCCTCGAGTGGCGTTGAATTTGCGCTTCCGACCGCGAAGCTTCGCGTTCGGCTATCCGTTTCCTTCACTACACAGCGACACCGCTGGGAGATCCGCATGCCGCGCAACTGTTCCCGCCAGTCGAACCGGCGCTCAGCTCGCCGGATGCACCTGTTCGGGTGGTTGACCGCGCTGGGCGTGACGGCACCGGCTACGGTCGGCATGGCACAGGACTCGGCAGCGGTCGCTCGTGACTCGACGCCTGCAGTGATAACCCCACTGGCAACAGGGGACAGCCTCCGGAAAGAACCGCTGCCACAGACTCACACGGTCCGCAAGGGTGATACGCTGTGGGATCTGGCGCAGCACTATCTTCGCGATCCCTTCCTCTGGCCCGGTATCTATCGTCTGAACACGGATGTGGTCGAGGATCCGCATTGGATCTACCCGGGTGAGATCCTGCGCATCGCGCCGGTCGACAACGTGGCCGCCGTTCCCACCATGGACACACCCGTACCGCAGGTCGAAGGTGATTCCAGCAGCCTGGTGGCGGACAGCGCGCGGGGGAGCGGAGCGGATTCCACCGACGCCCTGGCTCGCGGTCCCCAGCAGCCCTCCATGGCCGAATCCGACGACGCCGAGCAGGGGCCTCTCTTTCCCGAACGCAAGCCCCGGAAGGTATCGGACATTCTCAAGGCTTACACGCACCAGGCCTACCGTCCGCTTCGGCGGAGTGAATTCTATTCATCGGGATTTCTGACCGAGAATCAGCGGCTCCCCTATGGGCGTGTGGTCGGGCCGGTCACACCACAGCAGATCAGGGCGGTCAACGGCCGCGCCAATGCGCTGCCGTTTACCAGCATCTCCGTGGAGGCTCCGTCGGGCGCCACCTTTGCGGTGGGTGACAGCCTGCTGCTGCTGCAGGTAGGCGCAGAGATCGACCCGTTCGGACACGTGATCGTCCCCACCGGAATCGCCGTGGTCACCGAGGCGGTCGACGAGCACTACGTCGCGAAGATCGTCTCCACCTACGGGCCCATCCGCAATGGTCAGCGTACGCTGCCCCTCGAGAGCTTTAATCCCGGAGCGGGTAATCGGGCCGTGCCGGTGTCCGACGGAGTCCGGGGGACGTTCATCGGTGGTATGGGGCGCCAGGACCTCAAGGAGCCCCAGATGGTGGTGTTCATCAACAAGGGTCGGCAGGACGGTGTTTCTCCGGGCGATATCTTCGAGATGCGCCGCCGGCCCGGTCGCACCTCCGAGGGACTGATCCGGGTCAATGAGCTGATGGCAACCATGCAGATCGTTCACGTGCGCGATCACACGGCTACCGGTGTATTGCTCAACGTGGTTTCCCCAGATATCCAACCCGGGACCGATGTGATGCAGGTAGCCAAGCTGCCGCAGTAAGACGGCAGGCGGGGAGGTCGGATAGCGGGAAGCGCACAGAACGACAAAGACATCATCAGGGATCGAAGCCGTTCAGGTTTCGATCCCTTCCTTTTTTGGGTTAGCCTTCCGCCACCGCCGCTTCCCGGTTTCCTGTATCCTGGCCGCCCAGCCGCTTCCCCGCCTACACCCCAGTTCTATATTGC
>DATKJJ010000071.1:0-11549 GCA_035543695.1 Gemmatimonadales bacterium
GGCGCAGGCTGGCTCAATCAGTTCAATAAGCTTCGGAGAGCAGTATGCAAACGGCCCCGATCATGGGGCCGCTTTGTTGAGGGTAGGGAGATCGCCGTTGGCACCGGGCTATTGACAATCCGAGGCCAAATTTGTTCTATAGAGACCCTCCTACCCCCTGACAAGTTCTTTTCTCCAAACGATCGGGGAGCCTCCCTCCCACGCTCACCGTCGTCAGACCGAGTTCCTGGAGTCCAGGTCATTGGAACTGAGACACTCTCTGCCTTGAATTAACTGCCACATAAAGGAGCTCAAAGGAGCCGAGCCAACCCTCCCCCTGAAGCAGCGCAGCAAACGGAAATACCCTTCCCCCTGAAGCAATCGCCGAACAAGGAGCTAGATGTGCGCGAAAAGCTCCGTAACAGAAGCGGCCAGACTCTCGTCATCATGACCGCGTTCCTCATCCCGGCCTTAGCCGTTTGGGCCCTGGTCATGGATCTCGGCCTCGTCTATGTCCGGAGGGCCGAAATGCAGCGCGCCGCCGATGCCGCAGTGCTAGCTGGTGCGCAGGAGTTCATCACCGGGGGTTCAGTCGAGACCTATGTCAGGAGTTACTTGGAGAAGAACCCCGTCGGAGACACGGTCGCCACGGTTGAGCATTTGGTCATTAACACCGATTCCGGCCGGGTGGACCTCACGATCGGATACCGGACGCAGGCCTTGCTGTTGGCACCCAGCGGGGTGGGCCTCCGAGTGCGCTCGGGGGCGACGGCTGAGCTCACTAACCCAGGTGAGGTCGGGAAGCCGGTCCCGCCCGGCAACGCCTACGGGTGGTACAAGAAGGAGAAGTCGAACCCCGGGAAGGACTCGGCCTTCGCGAGGCTGACCTCCTGACGGGCAGCGGCGCACGGGCAATCGAAGGGCGTAAGAGCTCGGGTTCTTGATTCCGCGATGAAGCGAACAGAGACGTCGGAGTCTGAAGACCGCAGCTTACCGAACCGGCGCTCCTGGTACGCCGAGGCCTACGCGACTAATTCCCGGTGCTGCTTCCGGGCGGTCCTCGGGAAAAATCCCACTGTTGACCACGTAGACGCTCTTGTTATCCAGCGGCCCCCGGCCGAACGCCAGGCTGGTGGGAAAGTCGAACTGATCTGCCTGATCGGTCGAGGAGATGATGCTGCCCGTCTTCGGATTCACCGCGGACAGGGGAGAGAGGCCGAGGACGTTCGCCAGCGGCATGATCCCGTAGAGATTGCCGTGCACATCGACGGCGATGCTATCAATCACTAGCAGCTCGAAAGCCTGAGCAGCGATGCTCGGGTCGCCCGGGGTGCCGTCGGTCTCGATGGGAACCCGGATGGGCTTTTGCTGGCCAGCTGCTCGTCGGCCCGAAGGAGCAGTCCGGTTCCGACCAGTCCTGTTAGAATGAGCGACATGTCTCACCCTCCCCAGTGGCCAGCAGCGCGGGTTAAGCATCCAACCGACGTTCACGGCAAGGCGCTGGCTATCAACCTGGACGGCACGCGCTACGGCACCTTCGCCGAAATTGGGGCTGGCCAGGAAGTGGCGCGGTGGTTCCTTCGAGTGGGCGCTGCGTCGGGGACGGTCGCCCAGACGATCTCTGCGTACGACAAGACGTTCAGCGACGACACCTACGGCTCGGGCACCCGATACGTCTCGCGGGAACGGCTGCTCGCGATGTTGGATTACGAATATCACCTGCTCGAAAAGCGCCTGGGCTCGACCCGCGGAGCGCAAACTAGATTCTTCGTCTTTGCCGACACCATCGCCGCCCGAAACTTCAAGGGCGACAATGAACAGCATGGATGGCTTGGGATACGATTTCAGGACCAGCCTGGTGGGAAGACCTCTGACATCCTGATTCACGTGAATCTGATGGATTCCTCGGCCCAGCTCCAGCAGGAGGCGATCGGGCTCTTCGGGGTCAATCTGATCTACGCGGCGTGCTATCAACGGGCCTCGACCTGGGACGATTTTCTTTCCGCGCTCTTCGACGAACTGTCCATCGCGCGGGTTGAAGTGGACGTGATCGAGCTGAGTGGGCCGTCGTTCGCGAGCACGGACGCGCGGCTGGTCTGCCTGCAGGCGTTGCGGCGCGGCATGACGCGCGCCATCGTGTTCGATTCCAGTGGGAAGGTTACTGAACCCTCGAGCATGCTGCGGAAGCGACCGTTGATCGTGCAGCGCAGCCGCTTTGAGACCGTCGAGCCGTATCAACCGCAAATGCTGCGAGCATCAGCCGTCGAGCTGAAGAAGGAGGGGATTCTGCTCGGGCGCGAACCTGTGGTGGTGCTTGAAATGACCATCAAGGAAGCATCGGGCGAGGCGGCTTCAGACGACGAATCACTCCTGCTGCGGCGGGTAGAGCAGATCTGCAAATTGGGGAGCGTGGTCGTGTCTGACTTTCCCTTGGCCTATCTCCTGATCGACTACCTGCGCCGACAGACCACCGAGCCGATTCGGCTGGTGGTCGAGGTCGCGACCTTGGCACAGATCCTACACGACCGGTTCTACGGTGCGCTGGCGGGCGGGTTGCTCGAAGGTGTGGGGAAGCTTCTGGCAGCAAATGTGAAGGTTTATGCGTATCCCATGCCGGCCGATCGCTTCCGACAAGCCACGGCGGGCGCGGAAAAAATCGCCACCATCGGTCAATCGGCAGGAAACCTGGTTACCGCCGACGATATCCTACCTGCCCCGCCCGCTGATCACCTCTATCGCTACCTCAGGGCGGCGGATTGGATCAGGCCGCTGAGTCCGTGACTGCTGGCGGAGGCGCGTTGCGCCGCTTCGCAATCATCCTCGGCCTGCTCGCCTCCGCCGCGCGTGGGCTCGCTGCCCAGGCCGCCGCCGAACCCGAGCATTGGCGAACCACCTTTACCCCATATGTCTGGATGTCCGGCCTAAAGGGCACCATCGGGGTGGGCTCCAATAGCAGTGAGGTGGACGTGAGCTTCAGTGATGGCGCCGAGGACTTCGAGTTCGGCTTTGCGGGTCTGCTCGAGATCCGGCGCAACCCTTGGGTCCTTCGAACCGACTTCTTCTACGTCTCGCTCTCCGACGAGGAAGCGACCTCGGCTGGCAATACCCTCACAGTAGGCCAGAAAGAGCTCATGCTCCACCCGGAGGTGGGCTATACCCTGCTCGCTCGTCCCTGGGGCGGAGTGGATGGCCTGATTGGCGCCCGCTACTGGAACCTGGGCGTGGACCTCAGCGGGCCGGCTCAGGATGTCTCCGCCGACCGGAACTGGGTAGACGGCACCGTGGGCGTCAACTTCCGCTACCACGCCGGGGAGAAGTGGCGCCTCGTCGCCAAGGCGGACGTTGGCGCCGGCGGGTCGAATCATATCTGGCAGCTCTACGGCGGGGCCGGCTATGACCTCGGCCGCTGTTGCGCGCTCGTTGTCGCGTGGCGCTACCTCGACGTCGATTACGACAAAGACGACCTGGTCTATGACGTAAAGCTCAGCGGTCCTACCCTCGGAGTGGCCCTGCGCTTCTGAGCTCCGCCCCGTCTTCCCACGCAAGTTTACCTCGCGAGGTGCTCAGTCCGCTTCATCCGGGCACAAAGTAGAGGAGCAGCGCTATGATCGCGTACACCGTCAGGAGCTGGGTGCCCTTGAACCAATTGCCTTTACCGTCGTTCGCCACCGCTCCGCCGATGAGCACGGCCAGAAACAGAACGCCGAGCTCGGCCCGGCTGAAGGAAAGAGCGAGTGGCTCGGGCGCGATCACGCGGCTCACCAGCACCAGCACTGGTGCCACGAACAGCGCAATCTGGATGCAGCTGCCGTAGACCACGCCCATGGTCAGGTCCAGCTTGTTCTTTCTCGCGGCGGCAACGGCCGAGAGGCTCTCGGCGGCTCCGCCGACGACGGCCACGATAATCATGCCAATGAAGGTCTGGGACATCCCGAGCGCCTCGCCCGTGCCCTCGGCGGCACCGACCAGAAGCTCGCTCATCCATGCGGCAAGAGCCGACGCACCGATCAGTGTTCCAACCGAGCGGGACAGACTCCATTCCGGGACGCCCTCATGGCCAAGGCCCGTGTCGGCTTCACTGGCGAACTCCTCGCGATGGGTGCCAAGCATGAAGAGGAGGTAGAGGCCATACGCCAACACCAGCAGCACCGCCAGCCGGGCATTGATAGCGTGCACCACCGAGAGATGCTCGGCGGCGGAGAACACCCGCTCAAAGGCGCCCGGAGCCGCCAGGCTGATGACCGCCAAAAGCATCATCGAGCTGTAGACCCGCGCCGCGCGCGCGTTGAACTCCTGGTTGTGGTACCGCATGCCTCCCAGCAGGAGCGCGACCCCGAGCGCGAGCAGGAGGTTGGCGAGAATGGCACCGATGATCGAGGCTCGGACCATCTCCAACAGCCCCGATCGTAGCGCCACGGTGGCAATGATTAATTCCGGAAGATTGCCGAAGGTGGCATTGAGCAGACCTCCGATAGCGGATCCGGTACGTGCTGCAATCTGTTCGGTGGCCTGCACGATCAGGCGCGCGGCGGGGACGATCGCCAAGGCAGCAGCGAAGAAGACCAGGGCCGGCGAGACCCCCTCCGACCGGTCCAGGAGGATACCCACGGGAACAAACAGCAGGAACCAATTGGGGGAAGGTCTGAGCCGCATGACCGCTCCTCGACACGAAAGGCCAGAGCATCCGAGAATCTCGGATAACATGCACGTCATACGCCTTAGTGGTGAGGGTGTCGCTCTCGGATGAGTCGGGCAGTGTCATCCTATGGGTGACATCCTGGCGCGCGGTGGGCATATTGATTTATTCCAGCGGCTCACTGACGGCATTCGCCCGTCCCACGCAAATGTACGAGGGATACAGCGGCTAGATGCCTCGTTTCCCCTCGCGGGCCGCCTCCCGCGCGATCACGCAGCGGCTGCTGCACGTGTGGCGGGTGGCAGTGCTCTGCGCCACGATTACGCATGAGCGAGAGCACCCAGCGCTTGCCATCCTGATTCTGGTCCCCCTGAATCACCTGCTTTTCAATCTCACGGCCAGTCTCGACCCATCAGCCACTGGACCAGCCACTCGTTCGAACCCTCGGCCTTGGCTGGTGCCCGCCGCGAAGGTCCTGGCAGTGTACCTGCTCGCGACCGGCGGATTGGTTTGGTGGTACGGCTCCTTCGGCGCTTTGAGAGCCGACATGAGGACGTTCAGCGCGACCTGGGAGTGGTGGGCACTGGTCTTTACGGTCGTGGGTCTCACCGTGCTCTACCGGCCGCTGATGGCTGCTCTCGGACACCTGGTTGGTGTGACCGGCTTGAAGGACTCTCGTCTCTGGTCCGCCCTCGGTCTGGCAGTCGCTGTCTGGGTGTGGTGCGACGGAGTCTTTGCGGCGCTCTACCAGCAGCTGTCGCTGCTGTGCGAGAGGTCGGGCGGGTCGCTCTGCCAAGGCGAGCGCACCTTTTCCCAATCGCTGGTGCGCTTCGTGGACGCGGCATACTTCAGCACCATCACACTTTCCACCGCCGGCTATGGTGACATCGTCCCGGTGTCGGACCTTGCCAAGGTACTGGTTTCGGTCGAGATCATTGTGGGATTCGGCCTTCTCGGTTTTCTGCTGAGCAGGGTCGCAGGGTTCACGACTGGGTCCCCGTCGAAGTCCGACCAGCTCCCCGGGCCGGAGCCCACCTGACCCCCCCCCCGGCCACGAAGAAAGCGAGCCTCAGGGCGCTGGGGGCCAGCGATGATCGGCCTCACGCGGTTGCCGGCCTCGATACCGCTCCCGCCGCTTCTCGAGCTCTTCCTTTGCCAGTGCAATGTGACTCTTCAGAATGAACAACCACTGGAGTAGCGCAGCGGGACCGAGAGGTGGTTCGCTCGGGTCGCCAGGTCTTCCAGCGCCGTGGCGAGATGAAAGGGAGCGGGACCGGGGCCGACTCTTCCACCTCCGCCTCTAGCCCGTTCACCGGCCGTGGAATAGGCCGGGTCATCAGGGCGCAAGCTTATGACTGGAAAATGCGGGTAGGAGTCCGCCGTTCCAAAAACAAAAATTCTGGCGTGAGGGAAATGTCGTCCCCGCCTGGCTTATGGCACAAGAATCCGGCGCTAGACGCGCCCTAAGGGAGGTGCCTTCGAATCATCCCAGACAAGTATGAATGGCTGGGCTAACTATAATGGCCAGGGAGGGAATTGAACCCCCGATACGCGGATTTTCAGGGCGTAAGGGCCGATACATGCAGCACCACCCAGTGCGAGTAGTGCTCATTCAGCAACATGTTAGGAGACATTGTTCAACTGTCTACCAGGATTCAGTTCCTCACAAGTCCACGGAGTTCAGGTACGACTCAGGTACTGGAACCCACATATGGAAAGCTCGGCACCCCGCTCATTCCTCACTCACTTGCCCTATCCGGCTCAGAGCGGGGTCAGCCTCACCCTCTCCTCATCGAATAGCATCGTGCCGTCCGGCAGGATGGTTACCTGTGCCGTCGCGAGAACACGGGCCTGCCCACCCCTCACTAGGTCGATAATGCCCTGCACTGTAATGTGGAGAACGGTTGCCCCTGGGCCACTAACGACGAGTTGAGTGGAGTATTTTCCGGAGCCGGTCCCCACGACCGGAGCCCCGACCAACTGGCAAACGTCTGTGACGATGCCCTCGCCAAACTCATACACAACCAGACTGACGTCGCGAGCGGAGACGCTAATGTGGACCCCACCTCGTGGGGTCAAAATGGCCTGCCCCTGAGAGTTCGGGTCTACGTGCTCACCAGTGTCGGGACATACATCTTCGGCCGTGAGGCCTGCCTCGTAGCCGGCTTGGACTGCGAACGGATCACTAGGGTCACCTCCGAGTAAGACTGGCGAGAAGACGGGAACCCGCTCAGCCCGCAATGAGGGTGCGAGCGGGTCGGTGTCTAGGCCGGTGGGCGACTGCTGATCGGCGCAGCCGAGGGTTAGTGCGCCCGCGAGCGCGAAGCTCGGGGCCAGAAGTAAGCGATGCATGTGGACCTCCAGGGGCGTGAGACCTCCAGCCAGGCAAGAGGGTAAGCCTGTCTGCTGACTTCTCCTGTAGAGGCGCGGATCCGCCTCAAACCCAGACATCGCCGGGCCCCTGTGGTTGCGGAGCCTCACTCCGGAATCCAATTTGGGGGATCCGCTATCCTCAACGTCCACAATGCATATGAGCGACAGCCCGGCGCTCGGCACCTGGACAATGGCAGCATTCCAACAGTCGCCCGATCCCGATCGCGAGTCCGTCGCTGACCTTCTGCTCCAAGTCCGTCAGGGAGCTCCCGACGCGATGGACCGCCTCTTCTCGCTGGTCTACGCGCAACTGCGCCGGATCGCCCACCGGCAGCTGCAAGGCGAGCGTCCCGGTCACACCCTCGGCACCACGGGCCTGGTGCACGAGACCTACCTCAAGCTGGTCGATCAAAGCCGGATCGACTGGCAGGACCGGGGGCACTTCTTCGCCATGGCAGCACGGGCGATGCGCCAGATCCTGGTGGACTATGCCCGTCGCTACCACACCCAGCGGCGTGGCGGAGGGCTGCAGCGCGTCGCGCTCACTGACGGGTCCGCGGTCGAGGAGCAGGCGGACCTGATGCTGGCCGTCCATGAAGCTCTCGGGCGGCTCGCCGACGTGAACGAACGGTTGAGCCAGGTGGTGGAATGCCGCTACTTCGCGGGTCTCACCGAAGAGGAGACCGCAGTGGCGCTCGGCGTGACCGCGCGGACGGTGGGGCGGGATTGGGTCAAGGCGAAGGGGTGGCTGTACCAGGAACTCCGCGGCTGAGAGCTGTCAGCGGAAAGGGATGGCTGATGACTCTACCGACCCCGGAGCGCTGGGCTGAGATCGAGCGCCTGCTCGACGGCGCGCTCGAGCTAGCGTCTGAGGAGCGGGCTGAGTGGCTCGGTCGTATGTGTGCGGAAGACCCCGGGCTGCGAGCAGAAGTCGAGCGACTGCTCGAGGCCTGCGACGCCGCCGGCCCTTTCCTGGAGGAACCCGCACCGGTGGCGGCTGCGGCCCTGGTGACTAGGGTCGACGTGGGTGATGTGCTCGAGCCAGGCGACCGAGTCGGTTCCTACGAGATTGTCCGGGAGCTCGGCCGCGGCGGCATGGCCGTGGTCTACCTAGCCCACGATCTCAAGCACGACCGGTCGGTAGCGCTCAAGACGCTCCACCCCGAGATCGCTGCCGGCCTGGGCCCAGAGCGCTTCCTCCGCGAGATCCGCCTCACCGCCCGGCTGCAGCATCCCCACATTCTCTCGGTCTTTGACTCCGGTGCGATCGACGGCCGCCCCTGGTACACCATGCCCTACGTCCGGGGCGAGTCGCTCCGTGACCGGCTGCAGCGCGAGGTGCGACTTCCGGTCGAGACGGCGGTGGAGATCACCCGCCAAGTGGCCCTCGCTCTCGAATACGCCCACCGAGAGGGGACTGTGCATCGGGACATCAAGCCCGAGAACGTCCTCATGAGCGATGGCCAGGCGTTGGTGGCGGACTTCGGGATCGCTCGTGCCATCGGAGCCGCAGCGGAGGAGTCGCGGACCGGGACGGAAGCGGCCATCGGGACCCCATTCTACATGGCCCCAGAGCAGGCCAGTGGCGGGCAGGTGGATGGGCGGACCGATGTGTACGCCCTCGGCTGCGTGCTGTACGAGATGCTTGCCGGCTCTCCACCTTTCACCGGCCCCACGGTGCATGAGATCATCTCGAAGCGCTTCGCGCACTCGCCCCCATCGCTGCGCCTCGTGCGTCCCAGTGTGGAGGCTACGGTGGACGAAGCGATCACACGAGCGATGGCCCTGGCGCCTGCCGATCGCTTCAGTAGCGTGGCCCAGTTCGCGCAAGCGCTCACACCGCTAACGCCCTCTGCAACGCGTGCCCCGTCGACCCGGCCCGGGCTGCCCCGGCGTCTGGTGATGGCAGCTGCCATCGCCGCAGCGGTACTGGGACTGACAGCCGCCGGTCTACTCGCGCTTCGAGCATTGAGACCTCAGCCTGCCACGCTGCTCTCTACGGGGGTCCTCAAAGAGCGCGAACCGGTACTCATCGCGGACTTCGAAAGCCGGACCCATGACTCGAGAGTTGGCCCCGCGGTAACGGAAGCATTTCGAATCGACTTTGCCGGATCCCCCGTCGTCACAGTCCTCCCGCCGGACCGAGTGAGCAGAGCCTTGAGCCGCATGCGCCGTCCCGCGACTACACGGCTGGACGCCGCTATTGCTCGGGAGGTTGCGGTCCGGGAAGGAATCAAGGCCATCGTTACGGGGCAAGTCTCCAGGCTGAGCGGAAGCTTCTTGCTTTCAGCGCAACTCGTCTCCGCCGCGACTGGAGAGGTACTGGCGGCCCATCGGGAGACGGCTGCCGACTCGACTCAGGTCATCGCCGCGATTGACCGGCTCTCTGGCCGCCTTCGAGAGCGAATCGGCGAGTCACTCCGATCCTTGCGCGGCGAGCCGCCGCTGACGCAGGTGACCACCAGCTCGTTGGAGGCGCTCTGGAAGTACACCCAGGGACAGCTCGCGGGAGATGCCGGGGGTGACTATGTCAACGCCGTTGCACTTCTGAAGGAGGCGGTCGCGCTCGACAGTGGTTTCGCCACTGCCTATCGGACATTGGGCGGATTTCAGGCATTCCTTGGCAACCGGACCGAAGCAGTCGCCGCGATGACGAAGGCGATCCGACACGACGACCGCCTGACTGACATCGAGCGAGAGCACACACGGGGTAACTACCACGTGGGCGTCACCGGGCAGCTGGACCAGGCCATCGCCGCCTATCGTGCTGCTCTCGAGGTCAATCCAGACGACTCACTCGCCAGCCACAATCTCGGTATGGTGTACTACCTCATGCACCAACCGGAGCGGGCGGAGTCGATCTTCCGCGCTGAACTTGACACCCTGCACCCATGGTCCCCGGGATTTCACTTCACCCTCACTCTGGCACTGGTGGCCCTCGGGCGACCGGCGGAAGCTGAGGAGGTTTACAGGCAAGTCGCCATTCTATTCCCTGGTCAGCGAGCCGTCGAACGCTGGGGCATCCTCATGGCGGCCTCCAGAGGCGACTACATCACTGCGGCAGTCGGCGCTCGCACGTTCAGAGATCGGAACGCCGAGGGACCTTTGGACCGAGCGGATGCCAGCCGCTGGTTGGCCGAAATCGCGCTGGCGCGAGGACGACTCGCAGAGGCCGGGCAGCATATCCGTGATGCTATGGCGGCGAGCGTCGATGCCGGACACCCCGCGGATTACCTCAAGGACGCCGCGAGCCTGGGATTCATCGACATCTGGTTTCGCCGGCGACCCATGCATGGCCTTGGAATCGTGGAGGCGGCACTAGCTCGCTACCCGTTGGATGCTATCCCACTGCTCGATCGCCCTTATGTCACTATAGCCTTCATTTATGCGTCGGCAGGTCAGCCCGGGCTGGCGCGCGCATTGCTCACCCGATATGCGCGTGAGGTTCATCCCACGTTGCGCCACATCGACGAGCCGAGGCGTCAATGGACCGTGGGCCAGGTGTCGCTGGCCGAAGGCCGCTATGCCGATGCGGTCGCCGAATTTCAGGCCTACGTCCAGACTCCGCGACATTGCCTGCCCTGCGGTCAGGCGGCCCTAGCGGAGGCCTACGATCGCCTGGGTAACTCCGATTCCGCCATTGCGGTGTACGAGCGATACGTGAAGACACCCAGTGTCTTCCGAGCGCCTGCTTCAGGACTCGGGCTCACCGGCTTGTATGATCAGGGACTTTTCAGCAACGACGCCACTCAGCTGGCGCCGAGCTACAAGCGGCTTGGCGAGCTCTTCGAGCAACGGGGGGATCGGGCAAAGGCGAGGTACTACTATTCGCGCTTTGTCGAGCTCTGGAAAGATTCTGATGCGGAGCTGAAGCCTGAAGTCAGCGGAGTCCGTCGACGGTTGCAGCAACTCAGTGGAGAGCGCTCAGAGGGGCCGGAGACTTCTACCCCGGCTCCGGAGACGTCGGAGCCTGCTGAGGGCGAGCGCCCGCAATTGTAACTTCCCGGGGAGTGGTCTCGGGCTGCTGACTGGCGCCGACCAGCGACGGAATTTAAGTGAGTGGCCCGGGAAGGAATTGAACCCCCGACACGCTGATTTTCAGGGCGGCAATGATCAGCTACCGTGCTCGACCCCTCAGATCCACTTTGGGTCGTCCAGATCTACAGAGTTCAGGTACTAATCAGGTACTGAGTTTTCTTCCCCATTGCTCATTCCGAAAGGGTCGCGAAGACCGTGGCGACCAGGAAGCTGCTGAGTCACGTTCAGGGCTTCCAGTCGACGGCATGCGCCCCGAGATAGGCATCCACGGCGGCGCCGACGGTGGGGTGGAAGGAGTCGGCCTTGAGTCGATGGAAGACCTCGAGGCGCTTCAGTTTGTCTTTCACTGGGTCCTTCATCTCGGCGAAGTGCAGCTCAATTGCCGAGTCATCCAGAATCTGCTCCAGCTCAGTCAGCATGTCCGCGGAAGTCACGTCCACGTCCGTGACCGGCTCGGCGGCCAGGATGACGCGTCGGACCGGGACAGGCGAGCTGGCCACAGCCTCCAGCACCCGTCCCTGGA
>DATKJJ010000072.1:0-2725 GCA_035543695.1 Gemmatimonadales bacterium
TTGGTCCCGCAGAAGACGCAAATCCGATTGAGCGTGCGATCGGCCATGACTGTTGCCTCGGTGGAGCGGGACGACTATTTCACCAAGAGTAGAGTCTAGAGGGCTGGAGTCCAGAGTCTAGAGCCGTACCCGGAGGACACCAATGGAACATCGCGCGCTCGGCCGTCAGGGTCTGGAGGTATCCGCCCTGGGTCTCGGCTGCATGGGGATGTCGGACTTTTACGCCGGCCGGGACGACAACGAGTCTATCGCGACCATACACCGGGCACTCGACCTGGGTATCGATTTCCTGGATACGGCCGACATGTACGGCCCGTTTACCAATGAACGTCTGGTGGGCCGGGCCATCCGCGGCCGCCGGAGAGAAGCCATCGTGTTGGCCACCAAGTTCGGCAACGTGCGGGGTGAGGACGGGAGCTTTTTGGGTGTGAACGGGAGGCCGGAGTATGTGCGCCGGTCCTGCGACGCTTCGCTGCAGCGGCTGGGAGTGGACTGCATCGATCTCTACTACCAGCACCGGGTGGACCGCCTGGTACCGATCGAGGAGACCGTGGGTGCTATGGGCGATCTCATCCGCGAGGGGAAGGTCCGCTTTCTCGGTCTTTCGGAGGCGGCTCCGACGACCATACGGAGGGGACATCAGGAGCATCCCATCTCCGCGTTGCAGACCGAGTACTCCCTCTGGACCCGGGACCCGGAGGACGAGGTGCTGCCCCTCTGCCGCGAGCTGGGCATCGGCTTCGTGCCCTACAGCCCGCTGGGCAGAGGTTTTCTTACCGGACGTTTCCGCACCTTTGAGGATCTGCCCGAGGACGACTATCGGCGCAATTCCCCCCGCTTTCAGGGCGACAACTTTCAGCGCAATCTCGATCTGGTGCAGAAAGTCGAAGAGATCGCCCGCCGGAAGCAGTGTACGCCGGCACAACTCGCGCTGGCCTGGCTACTGGCCCAGGGCAAAGACCTGGTCCCAATTCCGGGCACCAAGCAGCGCCGATACCTGGAGGAGAATATCGGCGCGCTCGATGTCGAGCTGAGTGCCTCGGATCTCCAGGAGATCGAGGAGGTAGCACCGAAGGGAGTGGCCGCCGGCGAGCGCTACCACGAGGCCGGCATGCGCACCATCGACGGCTAGGCCCTGGTCCTACTCCTCCAAGTCTCCTCGAGGCTCGGAGATGGCCTCGACAATACGACCTACCTCCTGGTCACTGGCCGCTCCCTCCTCTCGAGCGATGTCGGCTTGGGCCACGATGCCCACGAGCGCTCCGTCCTCCACCACCGGCACCCGACGGACCAAGCGGGCCACCATCACCTCGCGAACTGTCTCGACTTCATCGTCCGGCCCGCAGGTCACGGGTGAAGACGTCATCAGCTCTCTTACGCGGGCTTCGGGCCCCTTTCCTTCAGCCAGTCCGCGAATCGCCAGGTCCCGATCGGTAACGGTACCCACCAGGTTCCTTTTTTCCTTGCTCTGAACCACCGGGATTGAACCACAGTCGTGCTCCCTCATGAGGGTCGCCGCGTCACGCGCGGTGCTCTCCGGCGTGCACCATGCGGGATCGGAAGTCATGATATCGCGTACTCTCACCTGTCCTCCAGGGTTATGGACCCCTCCAATCTGGGGTGTCTCGCCAGGTACGCGGTGACCTGCGTAACTTTCTCCCGGCCATGCGCCTCCCCGGTACCATTCTCCAGGGCATCCTGGCTTGCGCGGCACTCACATTCCTTCGGATTTGTCTGGGGGGAGTACTTGTGCTGCACGGATGGCTCGGATCTCAGCGGTATGAGGCAGGTGGCCCTGCCTTGCTTCCCTGGGCCGAGTTGTTGGTGGGCAGTACTCTGATTGTGGGACTGCTGACCCGATTATCCGCCGCGGCCGCGCTCGTGATGCTGCTTCAGCGCCTCTTCACCCAAGAACTTCAGCTCGGGGTAGTTCTGCGATCGGAGCTGGCCTGGAGCTGCGTGGCGCTGGCCTTGATCATCGGAGCCGCCGGTCGAACCTTCGGGCTCGACGCGCTGTTAGCCAGGCGTTGGGCCCGTTCGCCATTCTGGTAAGCCGCGCTGTTCCATGTCGAGCACGTCCAGAATGAAGGCATACTTGAACGCCAGCTCCCGCAAGAGATCGTAGCGGCCGGAGGCGCCTCCGTGCCCGGCACCCATGTTCACCTGAAGCAGCAGCCGGTTCTGGTCCGTCTTGGTCGCGCGGAGCTTCGCGGTCCACTTGGCTGGCTCCCAGTACGCCACTCGTGGGTCATTGAGACCGGCCGTCACCAGCATGTGGGGGTAGTCCTTTGCGGTGACGTTGTCGTACGGCGAGTACGAGCGGATGTAGGCGTAGGCTTGCGGATCCTCGGGATTGCCCCATTCATCGTACTCGATCACCGTCAGCGGCAGCGAGGCGTCCATCATGGTGTTCACCACGTCCACGAAGGGCACCTCCGCCACCGCAGCGTGAAACAGGTCCGGTCGTAAGTTGGTGACCGCACCGATCAGAAGGCCGCCCGCGCTGCCACCATTGATCACTATCCGCCGAGAGTTGGTGTATCCCTCGGCGACGAGGTGCTCCGCCACCGCAATGAAATCGGTAAAGCTGCTTCGTTTGCTGAGCCGTCGCCCCATCTCATACCATTGGCGACCCAGCTCCTCACCTCCCCGCACATGCGCAATGGCTACCACGAACCCCCGGTCCAGAAGGCTGAGGGTATTGGACGAGAACGCGGGGTCGTAG
>DATKJJ010000073.1:0-2194 GCA_035543695.1 Gemmatimonadales bacterium
ACCGTCACCGGGGAGCTGGCAGCGAATCTGTACGCCTCGACCTCCGGTACCGATGCAGACTTCATCGTCAAGCTGATCGACGTATACCCGGAAGAGACGCAGTCCGATACCTGGGACAAGGAGGAGGGACCCCAGCCGGGGCAGTACGAGCAGTCGGTCAACGGCTACGAGCTACCGATCGCCATGGAGGTGAGGCGGGGGCGATACAACCGGAGCTTCGAGCATCCCAAGCCGCTGCCGGCAGGGAAGCCGGTGAAATGGGCGATCCCGCTCCGGGACCACGACCATGTGTTCCTGAGGGGGCATCGGCTGATGGTGCAGGTCCAGTCCACCTGGTTCCCGATCATCGACCGGAATCCGCAGAAGTTCGTGCCCAGCATCTACCGGGCCAGGGCGAGCGACTACGTAAAGGCGACGCAGCGGGTGTATTCGTCGCCGGAGTTGCCGTCGCATGTTGTGCTGCCGGTGGCTCGATAGGTTTAGACCAGTTCTGCCGCCACCGCCTCCCGGGCCCCCAGCAGCTTCTCCATCTTCTCCCGGGTGCCCGTACCCGGAGCCGGTACATAGGTGATAAGCCGCAGCGACGCCATCCGCTCGTCCAGCACCTCGAGCACGGTGAAGTCGAAGACCAGCCGGCCAGCCTCCGGATGCTCGTAGTGTTTCACACCCTCCTGGGAGGTCTCGATATCGTTCTCGTTCCACCACCGCTCGAACTGCTCGCTCCCGGTGCGGAGGATCGTCACCAGCTCGTTGAACCAGGGGTCGTCGATTCGGCTGGCGTACTGAGCCCGGAGCTTGGCCACGCACTGGCGCCCGTGGTGATCCCAGTTTTCCAGCATTGACCGCATCCGATCGCCGAGGAACAGCTGGTAGAGCGCGTTCCGCTCAATCCCCTGGAGGCCTGCGAGGTCGCCGTGAATGACGGAGGCCGCCCGGTTCCAGGCCAGAATGTCCCACCGCTCTCCGAACACCCAGGCGGGCCCGTACTCCATCTGATCGATCAAGCGCTGGAGCCGAAGACTGACCGAGACCGCGCGCGGTGCATCCCCGCCGCTCGCTGCGATCGCGTAGCCGGCCAGGGTGAGCAGGTGGCGCGTTTCATTCGGCTCCAGCCGGAGCGCGGCTCCGATTCGGCGGAGTACATCCATTGAGGGGTGGACCTCGCGGGCCTGCTCCAGCCAGGTGTACCACTCGGCACTGACCCCGGCCGCAGTGGCGACCTCCTCCCGCCGCAGGCCCGGCGTGCGCCGCCGGCGACCCCGGGGAAGCCCCAGCTCCTCCGGCTGCCGGCGCATGCGGCGGGTCTTGAGGAAGTCGGCGATTTCCCTTCTGCGATCATCACTTAGCATCATCTACCTCATCTAGGACCGCATGGACCTGTCACCGGGAGAGATCCTTTGGGTTGGCTCGGGATAATTCAGGTGACCAGGATGACATGCTTGTCGACTGCCAACCAGGAATAGCCAGTACCAGGATAATCGGTTCCTTATCCCCGGATATACTGACCGCTACAATGACCGCGAAAGGGCAAGCACCGTAACAATCGCGCAAATACGAAACGCGCTGATTTCCCCGGACGTACGAGGGGAGAGAGCAGGGGAGACCATGAAAACACGGAAACTGGGTACCACCGGCATCGACATTTCTGCCATCGGACTCGGCTGCATGAGCATGAGTCCGGTCTACGGTCCAACCGACGACGCCGGGTCCATCGCCACGATTCATCGCGCCCTCGAGCTGGGCATCAACTTCCTGGATACCGCGGACATCTACGGCGCCGGCGGCAACGAGGAGTTGGTCGGCCGGGCGATTAGAGGCCGGCGGGACCAGGTGGTCCTGGCCACCAAGTTCGGCAACGTCATCAAGGGATCCTGGGCCGACGCCAAAGGCTATTCCATCGATGGCACGCCGGGATACGTGAAGAGGGCGGTGGAGACGAGCCTCCGCCGCTTGGGCGTGGAGACCATCGATCTCTACTATCAGCACCGGGTCGATCCCAGGACCCCGATCGAGGAGACGGTAGGCGCGATGGCCCAGCTGGTGAAAGAAGGAAAGATCCGCTACCTCGGCCTGTCCGAGGCAGGACCCGACACCATACGCCGGGCTCACGCGGTCCACCCGATCGCGGCACTGCAGACGGAATACTCGCTCTGGACCCGCGATCCCGAGGACGAGCTGCTGGGACTGACCGAAG
>DATKJJ010000074.1:0-2062 GCA_035543695.1 Gemmatimonadales bacterium
GAACGCCTTCACCAACGCCAGGACGCGTTTGTCTCCGACTCGTGCCCGCACCCTGCCCATAAGTGCAGGATGCGAGATCTCGTCGAAACAGGCTTTGATATCGCCCTCCACCACCCACTCATAAGAGTGGGACGTAAAGTAGCGCACCTCGGCCACCGCGTCATGCGTTCGGCGATTCGGGCGGAACCCGTAAGAGCACGGGAGGAAATCCGCCTCGAAGATCGGCTCCAACACCAGCTTCAGGGACGCTTGGACCACCCGATCCGTCACGGCCGCGATCCCCAGACGACGCTTCTTGCCGCCTGGCTTGGGGATCATCCGCTCCCGCACCGGCAACGGGCGGAAGCTGCGGTCCTTCAACGAGGTCCGCAGCCGGTCGAGGAACACCTCAACCCCTTGCCCGGCCTCAATGGAGTAGGCCGTCTGGCCATCCACCCCGGCCGAGCGCGCCCCCTTGTTCCCCCGCACCCGAGCCCACGCCACCATCAGGAACGCGGGATCGCAGACGAGGTTGTACAGATCATCGAACCTGCGATGAGGATCATCACCGGCCCATCGGTGCAGCTTGGCCTGGATCCCCCGTACCCGGCGCTCCGCCTCATAGAGGGCGTACTCCAGCTCCGGATCGCCGACATTCACCGGCGCACTCCCGGCATTCCAGCCTCCTCACTGCCGACATGCTGGTCCCCTTCCCCATGTGCACGGGCTCTCCCCGGCTCGGAGTACTACGGGACCTCCGCCCCACCCACGGCCCTCAGCCGGCGACGGACCTACCCACCCGCAGGACGGCTCCCCGCGGGTCCGGGTGACCGTGAGCGGTTCCCGTGTTCAACGCGTTGTCGATCGGCCAGGTCGGCGCCCAGCTCTACCCCGGCAGCCTCGCCACACCTACGCCGCAGTCCTTCGATGTGGCCTCCCCACCGGCCTCGCTCACCCGGCTTCGGAGTTGATCCCGCCCGAGGCAGGATCACGCACTGCACACCGGCCCATATCCGCCAGATTTGAGCCGGCACCTGACTTACGGGGCGTCCACCACTGGTTCGCTCGCACTACGCCTTCTGGCCTCGCTCGCCGGGCCCGCACCGTCTGGCAGTCCCAGCACGACCCGGCTTTGTCAGGGCTGCTCCCACCCGCCCCGGCGTCCCCCGGGCCAGGCTTCCCTCAGCTTCAATCAGGCCGCTGCGACGGCCCAATGGTCAAGGCATCTCACCTCCACACGACAACGCACCGCTTCACGGCGCACAGCGAGCATCAGGTACGCGAGTCGAAAGGCCACGGCGAGCGATCCTGCTGGGCGGCCTGCGAGCCGTGACTGCGAGGCTGGCGGCGAAAGCGCTGATCAGGGGCCGTGACACAGTTCTCGGCACCCACACCGACGGAAGCGGCGAGCGACTAGTAGCGTGTCGCCACTAAATCTATCCGTACCTGCGGTACTGGTTCTCGGCAGTTGATGTTTGCTGCTGAGAGGATGGCCTCACGATGCCGCGTCCGAAGATGTTCACGGTCGGTTTGTCGGCTGCTGACCGTGAGTTCTTGGTCAAGCTGACCACGACCGGTGTGCACCCGGCGCGGATGATCATGCGGGCGCGGGTGCTGTTGGAGTCCGACCGCAACGCCGGTCCGGTGCCGGATCGGGCGGTGATCGCACAGCGGGTCGGGACCTCGACGAACACGGTGCGGGCGATCGCCAAGCGGTTCGCCCAGACCGACGGGGACGTGCTGGCCACGATCGGGCGCAAGCCGCGGCAGACCCCGCCGGTGGCGCCGATCGTGACCGGCGAGGTCGAGGCCCGGCTGATCGCGCTGGCCTGCTCGACCCCACCGGACGGGTATTCCCGCTGGTCACTGCGGCTACTGGAGTCCCATGTCGCGCTGGTCGAGGATCTGCCCGATCTGGACCACTCCACCATCGGCCGGGTGCTAAAAAAACGGCGCTGCGTCCTCATCTGAAGAAGTGCTGGACGATCCCACCCCGCGCCAACGCCGAGTTCGCCGCCCGGATGGAAGACGTGCTGGCCGTCTACGCCCGACCCCACGATCCCCGTCGACCGGTGGTGTGCAT
>DATKJJ010000075.1:0-2480 GCA_035543695.1 Gemmatimonadales bacterium
GTGCCCGACCAGCACGTGATCGACGATCCCTTGAAGACCTCCGATGACGTTGGTGACCATCGTGGGCCAGGCAATCTTCCACACGGCCCGGCCGAGCGGCCCTTCGACAATGGAGCGGTCGTAGGCACGGCGCGGCGCTGAGGGTGCTTCTTCTGCCGTCGTGGTAACCGGGGCGGCGGCAGGTGTGGGAAGATTGGTCGAAGTCATGGTTCGATGGCCGGCGCGTCGGAGCGGATCAGCCTGGCATCACCCTTTCGTCGGCGCTATCCCCGTACACCGCAGGCAGCGACGCCCCGTTCTGCCGGAGGTAAACCGTGAGCTGGCCACGGTGATGGTACCAGTGGTTCAGCATCACAGACCGGAGAAACGCCCCCCGTGGAATCGACCAAAGCTCGCGCTCTCCGTGCATCATTCGCCAGGGCGCAGACAGCTCCGCGTCGTCCATGGCCTCGAGAATTTGCCTAGCCCGGACCATGCTGGCCTCGAACGCTTGGAGGACCTGAGCAGTGCTGTCGGCCCCTGGTCGGGGAACCGGAGTGGTCACGTCGAACGACGATTGAGTTGAAACCTCCGCGATTGTGCCGGGCAGAGTGGACACGTGCATGGCCAGTTGCCCCAGGCTCATGGACTTGGGATGCGGCTTCCACTGAAGGCTCTCCTCCGGCAAGCGCTCCAGCACCCGACGAGTGGCCTGGGATTCTTGTTCCAGTTCCTGAAGGATGTCATTGACGGTAATCATGGAGGCTCAGCCGCTGACCAGCGCGTGAATGTTGCCGTCGGGGTCCTTAAACCAGGCCGCCTGCATGCCGTCACCTTCGTGAATGTCGCCCTTGAGGGTGAGGCCTGGCATCTTATAGTGCTCGAAGGTCACCCCTTTGCTCCGGAGTCCCTTGACCAATTTCTCCACCTCGCGGCCGAGCAGCCAGGTGACCGCAGTTGCCTTGTTGCTGCCGGCGAACTGCGAGCGGTACACCAGTAGCTTGGCGGCCCCGACCTGATACGTGACCGCCTCCTGTTCTTGCGCATCGGTTTGCCGGAGACCCAGCGTGCCCTCGTAGAACTTCTTGGCAGCCTGCAGGTCGCGGACGGCTACGGTCGCCATGGCTTCCTTACCGTCCAGCATCACTGGCCTCGCCGGCAGCGGCCCCAGACATCGCCGAGCTCGTATCGGTTTCCCAGACGGCGAACAGGTTTCCCTCGGTATCGGTCAACTGAGCAAACCATCCCATTCCGGGCACCGGTGTCTTCCCCATCAGGACCTTGGCGCCCAGCCGCTCCGCTCGGCTCACCGACTCGTCCACGCTCTCGACGTTGATGTAATTCACCAGGGGCTGATCGGGATACATCCGGCGCATCAGTCCGCCGTTTACGCCGGGCACGGTGGGGCGGCCCTGGCCGTCGGTCGGAACGGTACGGACCATCCAGTACTCCATGCCTCCGGCAACCGATCCCTCGAACTGCTTGATGTCCCAGCCGAACATCTCTCGATAAAATCTGGCCGCTCGCTCCGGCTGATCGGCGGGGATTTCGAAATGCACGATCGTGTGTTCCATGATGCATCCCTCCTCGGATGAGTCCCGCGAGAAAACAATGGCTGCTGGTGGTTCAACATACCAACCGGTATGTAATACGTTACCGTCTTTGCCCCGTCAAGGCAGTTGACAGGGGGAAAGCAGAATCGTTACATACCACTTGGTACGAAACGCCTCTCTGGAGCAACATGGCCAAGCGATCCACTTCCCGGCGCAGGCGGCAACCGGATGTCACTCGGGAACGTCTGCTACAGGCCGGCTTCAAGGAGATTTACCGCCGAGGATTCCAGGGCGCGAGCCTGGATACCATCCTGGACCAGGCCGGAGTGACCAAGGGCGCGCTATATCATCACTTCCCGGACAAGGCGGCGCTGGGCTACGCCGTGGTGGATGAGGTGGTCAGAGACCTCCTGCTCCAGCGCTGGCTCGGGGTGCTCCAGGCGGAGCCGGGCGATCCGGTCACCGCCCTGCAGGGAATGTTGAAGCATCGCATGGCCCAGCTGCGGCCCCACGAGGTCGAGCTCGGCTGTCCGCTCAACAATCTAGGTCAGGAGATGTCCCCGCTGGACGAGCGGTTTCGCCGGAGGGTGGCGGCCACGTTCGAGACCTGGACCGAGGGCTTTGCTCAGGTGCTGCAGCAAGGCCAAACCGAAGGGTCGGTGCGGAGTGATCTGGATTCTCGTAAGCTGGCGACGTTCCTGGTAGCAGCCATCGAGGGCTCATTCGGCTTGGCCAAGAGTGCCCAGAGCCCGGCCATGCTGCGCTCCAATCTGGAGGTGCTGACGGATCTCCTGGAGTGGCTGCGCCCCCCGGATCAGGTCCGAAAGACGCGGCGGCGAACCCGGTGAACCCCGCGGAAGGGTATTGACGAATCTCACGCTATTTCTTACGATATATCGTAAGACAGTGCGTAAGCAGTATCTTGTGCCAACTGGAGGTCTAGAGATG
>DATKJJ010000076.1:0-3783 GCA_035543695.1 Gemmatimonadales bacterium
CGATGTGCTGGCGTTCGACGCGAGCGGGAAGACCACGGTGTGGGCGCATCATTAGGGCTGGCTGTTAGCTGTTAGCTGTTAGCTCTTGGCGATTAGGCTGTGAACCGTAAGCCCGAAGCCCACAAGCTGTAGACTCGAACGGCCCTACAGGAATGAGGGCCGTTTCTTGGCTTATGGCTAATCGCTAATAGCTAACCGCTCACCGCTCACCGCTAGAACTGAATCTGCGCCCCCATTTCTACTACGCGGTTGGGCGGTAAGCCGAAGAAGGCGGTTGCGGTCTGCGCATTCCGGCTCATCAGGACGAAAAGGCGTTTTCGCCACATAGCCATCCGCTTGCGCGGTAGGGCCCCGTCCTCCGCCGTGGCGGTGCGCGGCGTCACCGGGATCAACGACTCTCGTCCGAGATAAAACGTCGTTTCCAGCGGACGGACCGTAACTCCACGCGACTGGATCAGCCGCAGCGCCGCGGGCACATCCGGCGACTCCATGAAGCCATAGTGGGCCCGCAGCGCGTAGAACTTCTGGCCCAGGTCGGTGAACTCGAGCCGCTCTTCCTCCGGGACCTGGGGAATCTCCTCGGTCGTGACCGAGAGCAGGATGACCTGCTGATGCAGCACTTTGTTGTGCTTCACATGGTGCAGTAGCACCGGCGGCGCGCCACCAGCGTTCGAGGTCATGAACACCGCGGTACCTGGGACCCGGGTCGGAATCCGTTTCGCGACGTCCCCCAAAAACAGATCCATGGGGAGTGAAATCTCCTCCATGATCTCGTTCAGTCGCTGGCGGCCCTGCTTCCAGGTGCTCATCAAGGTGTAGATCACCAAGGCGAGAACCAGCGGAAACCAGCCACCCTGCTCTACCTTGATAAGATTGGCCGACAGGAATGAGACGTCCACCACCAGGAACAGGGCGGTAAGGCTGCCGCTCTGCAGCCGGCTCCAGCCCCACCGTTCACGGGTTACCACGTAGAACAGGAGAGTCGTGATCGTCATCGTCCCGGTCACCGCGATGCCGTAGGCCGAGGCTAAATGGGACGAGGTCTTGAAGCTCGCGACCAGCGCTATGCAGGCGACCATCAGCCACCAGTTCACCTCCGGGATATAGATCTGGCCCCGCTCAGTGTACGAGGTGTGTTTGATGGTGACTCTAGGGCAGTAGCCTAGCTGAACCGCCTGCTGGGTCAGTGAGAAGGCACCCGAGATGAGTGCCTGGCTGGCGACGATCGCCGCGGCGGTGGCCACCACCACCATCGGATAGAGAACGCTGCGGGGCACGAGGCCGTAGAACGGGTTGGTTGCGGCTTCCGGCTGGGTCAGCAGCAGCGCCCCCTGCCCGAAGTAGTTGATCATGAGTGCCGGCAGGACCAGGCTGAACCAGGCAACCCGGATCGGCCGCTTTCCAAAGTGCCCCATGTCGGCATAAAGCGCTTCGCCGCCGGTCACGACCAGCACGACCGATCCCAGGATGAGAAATCCCTGGACCCCATCGCGCAGAAAAAACTCCACCGCGTACCACGGATTCATCGCCTGCAGCACCGAGGGATAGCGCGCAATCCCTCCCAGCCCGAGCACCGTGATCGAGATGAACCACACGATCATGATGGGCCCGAAGACCCGTCCCACCCGCGCCGAACCGTGACCCTGAAACATGAACAGCACGACGAGGATGCCGATCGTGATGACCCAAACCAGGTGATCCAAAGACGAGGTGGCAACCTTGAGTCCTTCAACCGCGCCCAGCACTGAAATCGCTGGTGTGATCACTCCATCGCCATACAGCAGCGCAGCACCGATCAGGCCCAGCGTGACAAGCACCCACCGGCTGTGGCCTTCCTGGCGAGGCCGGATGAGGGCCAGAAGGGCCACAATTCCGCCTTCGCCGCGGTTGTCGGCCTTCATGACGCAGAGGATGTACTTGAAGGAGACGATGAAATTGAGGGACCAGAAGATCAGCGAGAGGACACCGAGAACGTTGTCCCTGGTCAGCGGAATGCTATGGGCCCCGGTGAAACACTCCTTGAGCGCGTACAGGGGGCTGGTGCCGATGTCGCCGTAGACCACCCCGAGAGCGGCGAGGGATAGCGCCGCAAGCGCCCGTCCGCGGGCCGGCGTGCCGCCTGGCGCGGCGCCGTGGCTCACTGCGACAACGAACCAGGTAGTGCGGCCCGGCGGCGCCAGTCGAGCAGGGCCACAATGAAGATCAGCGTGATGATGACGGCCGAGCCCACGCACCAGCGGCAGATGGCCTTGATGACGAACAGCTCGAGGTAGGTCAGATAGATGGTGAAGGCCAGCCCTACTCCGGAGAGGATCACCAGGAGGCGAGAGCTTGTCCAGGCCACCGGTCGCCGCAGTGTGTCCATGCTCAGGACCAGGAGGACGAGATACCCTATCACTCCGTAGAGCGCCACTTCCAAACCGAGAAAGCGACTGAACGGACTGGCCTGAACGGTTTCACACCCTCCGGTCCCGCAGGCGAGCGTGCCGATTCGGCCGATCTTGTACAGATACAGGTAAAGCGACACGAAGAAGCCGGCCAGGCTCAGCAGGGTCGCGGCCATGCGGTACTTCATGGCTTCGCCGCGGGCGCCGGGCTCAAGGAGTCTACCAGCTTCTTGATTTCGTCGAACGCCATGCGTCCAGGATAGAGCCGGCCGCCGATGAGGAAGGTAGGGGTCGACGTCACGCCCACCGCAACACCTTCGAGCGAGCTGGCTTCGATCCTCCCGGCGAACTTCTTCGACTCCATGCAGGCGTCGTACTTCGGCACATCGAGGCCGACCGCCTTGGCATAATCCCGGAAGATTCCGTTGGGGTCGCTCTTAGTAGTCCAATCCGGGGTCCAGGAATAGATCCGGTGGTGCTGCTCCCAGTACTTCCCCTGCTCGTCCGCACACGCCGCGGAATGGGCGGCGACCCTGGTGTGCCGGTGAATCTGGTCCAGCGGAAAATCCCGATAACGCCAGCGCACCCGGCCGGTCTGAATGAGGCGTTCCTCGACCGAAGGCATCTGCACCGTCTCGAAGTCCTGACAGGCCGGGCACTGATAGTCGGCGTATTCGGTGATCTCGATCGGCGCCGAATCCGAGCCCAGGTAGTAGCCGCGAAACCCGGCGGTGTCAGCCGGGAGGACCTGGACGTTGGCGGGGATGCTGATCGTCGGCCGCCGCATCACCAGGTAGCCGATCACAGCCAGGCCCGCCACCGCAAGAACTCCCAGGATCGTGTAGAAGCGCTTCATTTCGCCCGCCGCCATGGTTGGTCGTCCTCCGGCTCGTCGAATGGGTTGCCGCCCCGTGCAGCCTCGTCCACGATCCGCCGGCTTTCGGCGATTTCGGGCGTGTCGTAGGTACTTCGCACTTCATAATGAAACAACTCACTGCGAACGTCTCCCAACCGCTTCAATAACTCCGGTACGGCGTCAAGCAGCCGATCGGAGCGATCGAGCTCTGCTATTCGGTCAGCGAGGGCCCGCAGCAACTCCAGCAGCTGCTTGCGACGGGCGTCGCCGTACACCTCATCATGCTCTGGCATGGCGAAGAATCTACAATGGCCGGTGGAACCAAGGGAGGAACCCGGAGTTTGCTCCACCGAGTCAGTCAAGTTATATTCCCGTCGCACTTTAAGGCACCCAAAGGAGAGCACTTAGAATGGCGAAGAGTAAGTCCGCACGGCGGACCCCGGCGGCTCCCCGACCTTTCGAGCAAGCCCGGGATGAGTTGTTCAGTCATATCCTGCGTTGTGGAGTCCTGGAAGCTCTGCCGGAACATCAGAAGGAATG
>DATKJJ010000077.1:0-2918 GCA_035543695.1 Gemmatimonadales bacterium
CTCTCGTAGGTGTCGTAGGTCACCCGCACGCCGAACTCCCGCTCGAAATTCGATACGGTGTCCTCGGCGATGTAGTCCGACCAGTTGTAGATGTGCAGTTCCTTTTCCAGCGGCGGCAGATCGGCCGTGCCGGTGTCGGGGCGGTCCTCCCCGCGGCAGGCTTCCAGCAGGCTTCCCAGCACAGTGAGGCTCAGTCCCGCGTTCACTCCGCCGAGCAGGAACGTGCGGCGGCCAACCAACCTCTGTGTCTCGTCAGGATAGGTCATTCAGCTCACCCAGTCCCGGGCCCGATAATAGCCGCCGACCAGAGGGAGAAACCAGGGAAATCCATTAAAGAATGGCATTGCTCGAAAGCGCTCGCTTCCCAGATCCGGGATCTGGCCGTCGCCGGCAATGACCTCAGCCATTCGGTGGCCCAGGTACGTTGCCAGTGCTACCCCGTGACCGCAGTAACCCATTGAATAATGAACTCCATCAAGCCTTCCGACGTGAGGCAGATGGTCAAGCGGGTACGCCACCTTCCCCGACCAGGCAAACTCGATGTCGACCGTGGAGAGTTGAGGAAAGACCTCCTGCATTCCGGCCCGCAGGATTGCCGCGATCCGGGCGATACCAGTAGGCGTGAACGACGCACGGCCGCCAAATACCATGCGACAATCGGGGGAAAGTCGGAAATAGTAGAGCAGGTGTTTGGTGTCGCTGAAGACCCTGCCGCGCGGAACCAGGCGCTGGGCAAGCTCAGGGGAGAGCGGCACCGTGGCGATCTGGTAGCTGCCGATCGGAATGACTCGACGCCGGAGGGATGAGAGTGCCCGCGGGGTATAGCCGTTGGTTGCAGCCAGTACCTCGCGCGTGCGGACGACGGCGTCACGAGTGATGATCTCGAATCCTCCCTTCGCTCGCCGGATCCGGAGGACCGGAACGTTCTCCTGGATGCGAGCGCCATTCCGGGCCGCCGAAGCGGCCATTCCGCGAACATACCTGGCCGGGTGTACGGCACAGGCTCCCGGGTCCACCAGCGCTCCGTGGTAGCGCCGGCTGTCGATCTCCCTGCCGATCTCCGTCCGTCCAAGCAGCTCGGTCTGGTATCCCAGCCGTTCATGGAGAAACCGGGCGCTCGCCTCCAGCGCAGCCACATGACCGGGCTTGGCAGCCAGGGTGACCGCGCCGCAGCGAACGAAGTTACAGTCGATGCGCTCATCACGAATGAGAGCCGCGACGTGCTCGATGGCATCCAGCGTCAGCCGGAACATGCCGGCCGCGCGTTCAGGGCCCAGGCGGCGTTCCAGCTCCTCCATCTCGGGCTTGTACCCGGGCAGAATGAAGCCGCCGTTCCGGCCGCTCGCCCCCCACCCCACGATGTGCTGCTCCAAGACGGTGACCTCGAGTCCACGTCGGGCCAAGGTCCTGGCGGCGGAGAGACCGGTGTACCCGCCGCCGATGATCACCACGTCGCTGGAAGCGGGCAGGGGAGCACGAGGGATGGTGGGAAGCGGAGCTGTCTCAGTCCAGAGGCAGCGCTCGATCATCCGGGTCGAGTCTCCACTACCCAATGACCAGCCTCTTGTCGTTTTCGGCTTCCGACCTCCCCGGCTCAGCCCGAATCAGCCGGTCAGCCAGGTAGATAAGCAGCGCGGTGACCGCCAAGATGATGGTGCTGATGGCGTTGATGCTCGGTTCGATGGTCTTCCGAACCATCCCATACACCACGATCGGAAGGGTGGAGGACCCAGAGCCGGAGACGAAGGAGGTGATCACGAAGTCATCGAAAGACATCGTGAAGGCGAGCAGTGCTCCCGCAAAGATTCCAGGCCAGAGTTGCGGCAGGGTCACCCGCCAGAAGGTTGCCATTTCATCGGCGCCGAGAGTCATGGCAGCTTCCTCGAGATGCTGGTCCATCCCTTGAAGGCGGGCCAGCACTACCACGACGACGAAGCTGATACAGAACGCCACGTGAGCGATGGTGATGGTGGCGAAGCCGAGTGGCAGGCGAAGCAGAACGAAGAGGATCAACAGCGAGATCCCGACCACGATTTCGGGGGTAACGATGGGGAGGTAGAGAAAGGCCTGAATTCCTCGGCGGCCGGGAAACCGATGCCGCCCCAGTGCCAGAGCGAGCAACGTCCCCAGAAACGTAGCGATCAGCGTTGCCGTCACGCCTACCAGCAGGCTCAGCTTGAGACCGTGGAGGATCTCGGGACGCTCCAGCAACCGGTGGTACCAGCGAAAGGTGAAGCCCTCCCATTCCACCGAGAACTTCGAATTATTGAAGGAGAAGACGATCAGGATCAGGAGCGGCAGGTGGAGAAAGGCATAGACGACTCCACCCACAACCAGAAGCCACCCGGGGACCCGTCGATTCATGGCAAGGTGCCGGCCGATTCCCGGCCTTGTATCCGGAGGTAGATCAGGAGCGCCACCAGGACCAACGCCATCACGATGAACGACGCCGCCGACCCAAACGGCCAGTTTCGGGCGGCGGAAAACTGGTTCTGTACCAGATTTCCGATCATCATCTGCTTGGCACCGCCGAGCAGATCCGGCGTGAGAAACGAGCCCAGGGCTGGGATGAAAACCAGCAGCGAACCGGCAACGACCCCCGGCATGGAGAGAGGGAGGGTCACTCGCCAGAATCGGGCCGAAGGCCGCGCGCCCAACACCTCCGCGGCTTCGAGCAGAGAGGAATCGAGCTTTTCGAGTGACGCGTAGACCGGCAGAATCATGAAGGGAAGGAAGCCATAGACCAGCCCCAGCATGACAGCTGTTGGCGTGTACAAAATGGTCAGCGGCTCGCGAGCCAGACCCAGCCGCAGCAGCCAGTCATTGATGAGCCCGGTGTCCCGCAGCAGAAAGATCATGGCGAAGGTTCGGACCAGGAAGCTGGTCCAGAACGGCAGCACCACCAGGAGAAGCAACCA
>DATKJJ010000078.1:0-2897 GCA_035543695.1 Gemmatimonadales bacterium
CATGAGATCGGCGTCGTGCATGGTGAGCTTGCCGAAACGGAGCACACCCCCGCGGTAGAACATGTAGTTCGCTGCCTTGGGATCGGGAACGGTCAGCGGCTTGACCTTGCTGCTGTCGACCGGCTGGAATGTCAGCACCATCGCGGTATCGGTGACTTCCACTCCGCCTACCCGGCCTTTGACCAGCGGCGGAGGCAACAGCCTGGGAGGATCCAGGTAGAAGTCGTCCTTCTCGATCCGGACGCCTCGTACCCCTTCCAGCTTGACCAGCTTCTCCAGGTGCAAACCGAAGAACTTCATCAGTCCGCCGACCCCGATTCCTGCTGCCTTGACCGAGCTGGGATGGAGGCGGAGCTCCCCGGTTGGGGTCAGCGTCAGGTCGGCCAGGATGTTGAACGAGATCCCCTTCATGGTGCCCTGCTGCCTGATCTGCCCCTTCTCGACGCTGATCCTGAGCCGCTTGAGGGGTGATCCCGGGTAGGCGAAGGTGTAGCGGTTGAGCAGGTCGCCCAGTGACGCGGGCGCTATCCCGATTCGGGCCGAGTCGATCGAGAGAACGAAGGAGCTCTTGTCGTCGAAGTACGGCGAATGTTCTGGGGAGGTTGGCTGGAGCTCACCGCGGAGGGATTCGATCTTGAGGATTATGCTCGAGTCCACGTGAAAATCGACGTGCCGCATCTGGACCTGTACCGCCGAAACCTCAGGCTTTTGCGCCAGTGCGTGGCTCGGCAGTCCAGCTCCACATAAGAGGAATGTGCCCCACCGTACAACCGCGGCCGCTCCGTTCACCGGCCCACTCTCCTTTTGCCGGTCAGCTCCTGGTCTCGGTGAGACGCTTCATGGCCTTGCCTATCGTGTCCAGCAAAAGGTCGGGAGGCACCGGCTTGTGCAGGAACGGCTCGTCGGCAGTGACCTGGCCCCTCTGCAGCTCCGCTTCCCTGCTGTGTCCCGACATCCATACGATCGGGATCTGGTGATACCGGCGGCTCAACTCCGCGGCCAGCTGACGGCCGCTCATCCCCGGCATGACGACGTCGCTCAGCACCACATTGACCGCTCCCCCGATCTCTTCCAGCTCTTTCAGTGCCTCCCGGCCGTTCGGGGCGCCGAGCACGTCGTAGCCGGCTTCCTGCAGCATCCGCTGCACCACAGCCCGGACCGCGTCCTCGTCGTCCACCACCAGTATCCGGCCGCGATACTTGTCCTTGCCTCGCCCAGCGGGCCCCGAGCGCGGCTTCATGGTGGGCTCGGGCGCGAACGGCAGCAGAATTTTTATGCTGGTGCCTCGTCCTACATTGCTGTCTACCTGGATGTAGCCTCCGCTCTGGGCCACGATCCCCTCCACCGTGGCCAGGCCTAAACCGGTGCCCAGGCCAACTTCCTTGGTGGTGTAAAACGGCTCGAAAATGTGGGGCAGATGCTCGGCCGCAATTCCACTGCCGGTATCGCTGACCGACAGCTCGGCGTAGGCACCTGCCTCCACCGGCGTTTGCACGCGGTCGAGCACCCGGCCCGGTCTGACCTCATGCGTGGCGGTGCGCACCGCGATGGATCCGCCCTCGGGCATGGCATCCCGGGCATTGATCACCAGGTTCAGCAGCACCTGCACCAGTTGGGCCCGATCCACCCGGACCCACTTGGGGCCGGGAGAGAGGCTCAGCTCCACCGCGGTGTGGCTGCCCAGCAGCCGCCGAAGCATCGGCAGGGTCTCCTCCACGGCCAGATTCAGATCGAGGATCTCGGGGCTCAGCACCTGCTGCCGGGCAAAGGCGAGCAGCTGCCGCGTCAGACTGGCCATGCGCTCTGCCACCTTCTGCAGCTCGATCAGGTCCTGGCGAGTGGCGGGGCTGAGCCCCGGATCTCGTCCGATGAAATGGGCGAATCCACTCACGGCGTACAGCTGGTTGTTGAAGTCGTGAGCCAGTCCGCCGGCCAACAGCCCGATCGCCTCCATTTTGGCGGCCTGACGGAGGGCCTCCTCGGCCCGCCGCCGGTCGGAGATGTCGCGCTGAATGGATGAGGCGCCGGCGATCCCGCCGCTCTCGTCCCGGATGGGGGAAAGGGTGAGAGAAATGTCGAGCTGGGTGCCGTCCTTGCGGCAGCGTCGCGTCTCGTAGTGCGCCACGTGCTCGCCTCGGCCGACCCGCTCCAGAATGCTCTGCTCCTCCGATCGGAGGTCGGTGGGCACCAGATCGTAAATCGACCGCCCTATGATCTCCGGCGCCCGGTAGCCGTACATCCGCTCTGCCGCGGCGTTCCACGTCAATACCGTCCCGTCCAAGGCCTTGCTGATAATCGCGTCCTCCGAGGACTCGACGATGGCGGCCAGGCGAGCCGAGGTCTCCAGTGCTCGCTTGCGATCGCTGATATCCCGCTTGATGGAGGACGCGCCGATGACGGTACCCGAATCGTCCTGAATCGGAGAGATGCTCAGCTCGACGGGGAACAGCGCTCCGCTCTTGTGTCGGCGAATGGTCTCGAAATGGGCGAGGTGCTCGCCCTGGCCGATCCGGGCCAGAATGTCGCGCTCGTCATCGTGCAACTCGGGAGGGATCAGCTTGTAAATGGAGGAGCCCACCATCTCCTTCGCCGAATATCCGAAGATGCGTTCGGCCGCCGCATTCCAGGTCAGCACAGTCCCGTCGAGTGTCTTGCTCACGATCGCGTCGTCCGAAGACTCCACAATCGCGGCTAACCTGGCGGCGATCAGGTCTTCGACCGAAACCGGACGAGGGGGGCGGGGCTCAGAGTTGGACAGGCGGGCTCCCAGCAGTAGAGTGAGGGGCTTTTGAGAATGTAGGGTGTGAGGTTCAGCGCAGCAAACGCCGGTGTGATCTGCATCACACCAACGGCTGCCGGTGAGAGCAGCCGTTCAGTCAATCGCCGGGTGCAATGCA
>DATKJJ010000079.1:0-2212 GCA_035543695.1 Gemmatimonadales bacterium
CATGATTGTGCAGCACCGAACGGACCAGTGCGAAGACGAACTCATCATCCGCCCGCACCGTGATGGCCAGAGCGCCCTGTCCGGGTGCCGGTAACAAGAGGTCGGGAGACAGCCGCTCGCCAATCCGGTTCTCCGCTCCCAGTCGCACCAGGCCGGCAGTGGCGAGAACGATCCCCGACCAGTCGGCGTTGGCCGCGAGCTTGGCAAGACGGGTATCGACATTTCCCCGGATATCTACGACCCGCAGATCGGGCCGGTGGTACAGCATCTGCGCGCGGCGTCTGAGGCTGCTGGTGGCCAGGATGGCGCCCCGAGGCAGCTCTTCCCAGCTGATGGAGCTCCTGCCGACGAGCGCGTCGCGTGGATCTTCGCGCTCGCCCACTGCTCCGATGACGATGCCGTCCGGCAACCTGGTCGGGAGGTCCTTCAGGGAGTGAACGGCGAGATCGATCCGTCCGGCAAGGAGCGCGTCATCGATCTGCTTGGTGAACAGCGCGCGGCTGCCGATCTGGGACAGGGGGACGTCGGGCGTGAGGTCGCCCGTGGTCTTGATCTCGACCGGCTCCGCGTTGGATCCCGCCGCCCCCAGCAGCGATCGGATCCGTTCGGTTTGCCAGCGGGCGAGTGCACTGCCCCGGGTACCGATCCGGAGTGGTCGGTTCGGCAGACTCAATGCAGCTCCGCCGCCGGGACGCCTCCAGCGATGGGTTCCTTGCTCAGCATCGTGCTTATCCGATCGGCCGCTCTGATTCCCGAGCTGATCGCATCGTTGAGGGAGACACCGTCGCGATAGGTGCCGGCCAAAGCGAGCCCGGGATTGTTCTGCTCTACCTGATCTGCGATGTCCTTGAATCGGCCGTACCCCAGCACGTACTGCGGGATGGCCTTGGGCCAGATCCGCACTGCCCGGTAGGACGGCTCTCCCCGGGTGCCCAGCAGAATCCTCAGATCGTCCAGCACCCTGGCTGTAAGGGTATGGGGATCGGCTTCGACGAAGTCGGGATCGCGGGCACCTCCGGCAAACACCGTCAGCAGCACAAACCCCTCGGGCGCTCGATCAGGGAAGAGGGTCGAAGAAAAGATGCCGCCCAGGACCCGACGCCGCTCGACCTCGGGAACGAGAAATCCGAAACCATCCAGCGGGTGAGTCACCTGCTCGCGGGGGAAGCCGAGCGCCAGAACGGCGATCGGTGGATGGACGATGCTGGAGAGGGTGGACAGGCGCTCTCCGCCGGTGAGATCCAGGTCGATGTCGTCCAGACTGTGCGCCGGCGCGGCGTAGATCACCGCGTCGTACGTCTCCGGCCCCTGGTACGCCGCACCGACGGTCCAGCCCCGGGGTCCACTGCGCAGCTGGGTCACCGGCGCCCTGAGTCGCAGCTCGGACGTGAGCTCGCGGACAAAGGCGTCGACGATCTCCTGCAGGCCACCGCGAAAGGAGATCAGCGGAGATGCGCCGGGTGCTGGGGTGCCGGAACCACGCTCGGCCTTGGCCGCCTTGAGAAAAGCCTTCATGACTGAGCCGTGGGTTTGCTCCAGCGTATGGAGCTGGGGCAGCGCATGGCGAACAGACAGCTGCTCCGGATCGCCGGCAAAGGTCCCGGCGACGAAGGGGTTCACGACGTAATCCAGAACCTCCTGGTTAAACCGGCGGCGCACGAAGGCGGCGACGCTCTCGTCCACCGGCGAGTCGCCTCGCTCGATCAGGGGCTCGCCGAATACCGCGAGCTTGGCGGTGTTGGAAAGGAGGCGGGAGGTGAGCAGCTCTGCCGGAGTGAGCGGCAGGCGGACCAGCTTGCCCCGGCGGACGATGTACCGGGTGCGCGCCTGGGCAGAGGGGGAGATCCGCGAGGCCTCCAGCCCCAGCGCTCCCAGCATTTCACCGACCACCGGCGTCGGCGCGGACATCGAGTTGGGCCCCAGCTCGGCCAGGTAGCCGTCGCGGCGTTCGGTCAGCACCACTCCGCCGGCGCGATCAGCAGCCTCGTAAAGGACGACGCGATTTCCCCGCTGCTTGAGGCTGTAGGCAGCGGTGAGGCCGGTTAGTCCGGCGCCGACGATCGCTACCGCTGCCATGCTGTGGTGAGCGCGGCCTCGAGCAGTTCCAGCTCCCGATCACCGTGGACCACCGAGGTGAACGACGCCTCGAACGCCGAGGGCGGCAGATAGATCCCGGCCTCGAGCATGGTGTGGAAGAACCGGCTGTAGGCCT
>DATKJJ010000080.1:0-5070 GCA_035543695.1 Gemmatimonadales bacterium
ATTATCCCGACCAGGATGAGGTCGACTGTACCCGAGTGGCCTTTCAGCCTCAGGTCATCAAGGGAATGGGCTTCGGTGTCTACGGACGGGGGCCCAGGTCAAAATCGGTGGAAGGCGGCGCCTGGCTTCGGGGCCGTTCCATGGGGAACGAGCTGCTGGAGATCCGGGTCGGCAATGGGGGCGCAATCACCCTGGTCGACCGGCGTACGCGGCAGCTGTACCGGGATGTGTTGAGCCTGGAGTCCAGCGGCGACGTGGGAGACACCTACACCTATGCACCTCCGAGTCCGGACCGAACCGTTCGGGCTCGAGGCAACATGGCGGTGAGCCCTCTGGCGCATGGACCGCTGGTCGCGGCGTTGGAGCTGCGCTGGGCCCTAAGCCGCGGACCCGGCGGAGGAAAAACACGCGAGGGAGTTGAAGCGCGGGTGACGCTATCGCTCCACGCAGGAAGTCCTCTGCTTCGGTGCACCCTGGAGCTACATAATCAGGCGCGAGATCATCGGCTGCGCGCGCGAGTGCGGACCGGTCTTCCCGGAGTGAGTGCCACGGCCGGAGCGCAATTCGGGATTGTCGCCCGACCCCCAGTCAGCCCTCGAGCCGGCCGCTATCGGCGGGAGACACCGGTGGCCACCGCCCCGGCACACCGCTTTGTCGCTTGCTCGTCCCGGAACCGGGGGTTGGCGCTGCTGACTCCCGGTTTTTTCGAGTACGAGCTGCAGGGAAACGGTGATTTGCTGATGACGCTGCTGCGGTCGGTGGGCCAGCTCTCTCGGGAAGACCTGCCCACCCGGCCGGGCCACGCCGGGTGGCCCACGCCCACGCCGGAGGCGCAGTGCCTCGGCCAGGACCGGGTCCAGCTCGCGCTCGCGCCGGTAACGCAGGCCGAAGTGGAGCAGGGAACCGGCTTGCCGCAGCTCTGGGAAGACGCCTTCCTCCCGATCTGCGCCCAATGGCTTCGCCAGGCATCTCCGCTTAGCCCGGCTCCGGTCGAAATCCGGCTCGAGGGCGAGGGACTCATCTTTTCCGCCATCAAGCCCGCGGAACAGGGAGCCGGTCTGGTCCTCCGCTGTTTCAATGCCCGGTCACAGCCGGCTGCCGGGGTCTGGCATATGTCCGCCCCGCTCTCCACCGCGCAACGTTGCCGGGCCGACGAGCGCCCTCTGCACGAGATCAGATTGGGCGAAGGGAGTCGCAGTGTTCCCTTTCACGCCGCGCCGCACGAGATCGTTACTATCGTGGTAACCCTGGCCCAACCGGACTAGTTTTGCTCATGCATGACCTGCCCACCCTACCATGCTTCCCTTGTCCGTATCAGTCCTCGTGTTGTGCCTACGGCGTGACTTTGAGCGAGGAGGAGGCCGCGGCAATTGCGGAGCTCCATGGCCCCGACCTGATCTATCGTACCCGCTGGGGTGAGTGGCGTACCCGGGTACGGCGAGGCCGCTGCGTGTTTCTCAAGGACAATGTGTGCACCATCCACGCCCAGTCGTACTACCCCGCCGTATGTCGCGGTTTCCCTTGGATCGATGCCGAGACTGGCGGGCCCTACGAGTACGATCGAACGATCTGTCCCGAGTTCGTCATCCGGCCCGAGCTGGTGAGTCTAAACACGGGGAAAGAGAACGTGAGCGGTGAGCGGTGAGCGGGACTGTTTGAAGGCGAGTAAAGCGCTCGACATTACCTGTTGACTAGATTTGACAACCTCTTACCCAGATCGTCCATGCGCACTCCCGCTCACCGCTCACGCCTTCGGCAGTTCCCGCTCACGTTTGTCCTCTTAACCATGGCTTCCTCCGTGGCCGCCCAATCCTCAGATCCTGCCCTCGAGCATGCCCGGAAGCTTCTCAATTCGGCCCCATTGATCGATGGCCACAACGACCTGCCTTGGGAAATCCGGGAGGCAAAAGATGCTCCCCGCGATGTGGCGGCCTATGACATTCGCCGTCCGGCGCCGAAGCAGACCGACTTGCCCCGCCTCAAGGAGGGAAAGGTCGCGGCGCAGTTCTGGTCGATCTACATCCCGGGTGAGATCAAGGACAGCGGCTACGCGCGGGTGCAGCTGGAGCAGTTCGACATCGCCCGACGGATGATCGCCCATTATCCCGATCGGCTGGCGCTGGCCCTCACCGCCGCCGATATCGAGCGCGACTTCAAGCGGGGTCGCCTTGCCTCCCTGCTGGGCATGGAAGGCGGCCACGCGATCGAGAACTCCCTGGGCGCGCTGCGGTCGTACTACGAGCTGGGGGCGCGCTACATGACGCTGACCCACAACGTCACGCTGGATTGGGCCGATGCGGCCCTGGATACCGCCCGGCACGACGGACTTACGGAGTTCGGCAAGGAAGTGGTGCGGGAGATGAACCGGCTCGGCATGCTGGTGGACCTCTCGCATGTCGCCCCTTCAGTCATGAGCGATGCGCTGAACGTGAGTGAGGCCCCAGTCATTTTTTCCCACTCGGCGGCCCGGGCGCTCACCGAGCACCCGCGCAACGTACCGGACTCTATTCTGGCGCGTCTGCCCAAGAACGGTGGGGTAGTGATGGTCACCTTCGTGCCGGCATTCGTCTCCCCGGATGCGGCGGCGTGGGATACCCAGTACCAGCGGGAATGGGACCGGTGGAAGGCGACAGTGAGCGATACCAGCGAACAGCGCCGGCTGGCCGATGAATGGAAGAGCGCGCATCCTCAGCCCCGGGCCACCCTCAAGCAGGTGGCCGACCACATCGAGCATGTGCGGCAGGTGGCGGGTGTGGACCACGTGGGGATCGGCAGTGATTTTGACGGGATCGACACGGTGCCCGAAGGACTGGAAGACGCATCGAAGTTCCCTCAGCTCTTCGCCGAGCTCATTCGGCGGGGCTGGAGCGATGCCGATCTCAAGAAACTCGCCGGTGGGAACCTGCTTCGCGCCTTGCGCGGGGCTGAAGCCACCGCCGCACGCCTGCAGAAGACTCGGCAGCCGTCCACCAAGACTATCGAGGAACTGGATGGGGTTCGCCCCAAGGCCTGACGGCCATGATCACCGCGAAGACCAGGGCGATAATCGAGAACGCGAACCACTGAATGGCGTAGCTGAGGTGCGGGCCATCGTCCAGCGGCGGGGGATCCAGCCTCCGGGGGAAACGGGGTAGGGCGCTGTCGGGCGTCTGCCGCACGTACAGCGGCTCGATCGGGTAGGGAAGCCACTGGGAAATGGCTCTTCGGTCGAGCCGGGCCCAGGTCGTTTCGTTGCCCCGTCGGAACGGAGCGCCGCCGGCCGAGTCGAATGGAAGGGCAATGCCCTGGACGGTCACAGGGCCGAGCTCCTCGAGCGTGCTCCCGTCGACCGTAACCGCATCTGGAGCGGGTACGAATCCCCGGTTGACCAACACCGCCTTCCCGGACTGCTGCAGCAAGGGAGACACGATCTCCACCCCAGGAACCCCGCCGTATCCCCGGCCGCGAAGGACAATGTCATGGCCATGATCATATCTGCCACGCACCACCACCCGGCGATCGATCAGGCTGCTGTCCAGGCCGAAGCTATCCACCTGCACTGCCGGCGCGGCTCTACCCGCCTGCGCGAGAGCGTTGGCCGCTCGTCTCTCTTGCAGCCGGTGAACCTGCCAGATGCCAAGCCGGGCGCACACCGCTGCCACCAGGAGAAATCCGGCCACCAGAACAGAGCGGGAGCGCAGCGCCATGAAAGTGGTCCGGCCCTTGCGAGAGGAAGTGCGGCAGCGGCTTTCCAAACCTAATGATGGCCCAGAGGCTGGATGATGGCAGCAAAGCAGCGTCAGGGAGACACTACCGAATCGGCTTTCAGGGGACTATTCTGTTACACCCCCCATTTGAACCGACTCCAGCCGGGTCGGCGTACATCCAGACAGTGTGAGCCTATGTTCCACACGACCTCAATAATCGTGCGACCGAGTGTTGTCCTCCTGTCACTTAGTCTGTTTGGATGTGGAAGCGATCTGGTCCTGCCCGATTCTCCCGGCAGTGCGGCTGAGAGCATTGCCCTGACCAAGGTGAACGGCGACGAACAGCTTGGCACCGTGGGGGAGAGGCTGGGCAGTCCACTCATTGTCCGGGTTCTCAATCAGGAGCAGCAGGGAGTGAGCGGCCTCACGGTTACCTTCGAGCTGGCAGACCCGGCCGGAGGCACAGTAGACCCGGCATCGGCCACCACCAACTCCGCCGGTGAGGCGGTTTCGAACTGGACTCTGGGAACGGTTCCCGGCCCGTACACCGTGGTGGCCGGATTGACCGGAGTGGAGGGTGACGACAAGGTCGCCGAATTTCATGCGGTCGCGGGAGCGAGCACCCCGGTAGCGCTGGCGGCGCAAACCCCACTCGAGCAGCCTGGCCAGCGGGAGCAGACCGTCCGGACCGCCCCGGTGGTGCAGGTGACTGACCGCTACGGCAACCCCGTCCCGGGAACTCCCATCACCTGGCAGGTGATTGCCGGCGAGGGCAACGCCAGCCCTGGACTCTCTGAAACGGATTCGGACGGCAAGGCCACCACCATATGGACGCTGGGCGACCGAATCGGCATCCACAAGCTCACCGCCACGGCAGCGGGTGTGACCGGTGGGGTAGTCTTCAAGGCCAACGTCCTCTTCTGAGGCGGCTGGGGTAGCAGTTGGCGTTGCGCTGACGCCACAACCTCTGGCTCACCCCGTTTCAACCCGGCTTCAAGTAGAGACTTAGATCTCGGCCCCACCGGCAGAGCCGGGCATGTAAGCTGCTTGCCCCATCCGCAGGTTCCCTTGATTACAGAACTTAGCAGCCAGGTGTGAGCCAGGCCCTTTTATCTGAGGGCCCGGGGAAATAGACTGCCCCCTCGCATAACATGGCGCCATAGTGGCGTCGGGTACTCGAACCTGCTCCAAGGACGGGTAGTGAACGCCTTCAAGCTCTCGGCCCTCGCGGTCGCCGGACTTCCCCTGGTCTTCGCGTGCAGCGACGACAACCTCACCTTGCCCAGTGAGGGTGCGCCAGCCCGCATCGAGATCGTGAGCGGAAACCAACAGATAGCCCGGGTAAGTTCGCCGCTGGATTCGCTCATTGTGAAGGTGAGTGATA
>DATKJJ010000081.1:0-2991 GCA_035543695.1 Gemmatimonadales bacterium
ACCGCGACATTAAGCCGGAGAACATCCTGTTGGATGAGGGGCACGCCGTCATTGCCGATTTCGGCGTTGCCCGGGCGATCAGCGAGGCGGTCGGCACGCATTTGACAGACACCGGACTCCTATTGGGAACCCCGGCCTACATGAGTCCGGAGCAGGTCAACGACGACCCCGTCGATGGACGGAGCGATATTTACGGGCTCGGCTGCGTGCTGTTCGAGCTGCTGACCGGCGCACCGCCCTTTGCGGCAAGGAGCCCGGTGGCGGCGCTGGCGCGCCGATTGAGTGAACCTGCTCCTCGTTTGCATGACTGCGGAATGGCCGCAACTGAGCGGCTGGAAGAGTTGATGGCCCGTGCCCTCGCCCGCCTGCCGGAAGACCGGTTCTCGAGCGCGGGCGAGTTTGCCGATAACCTCGCGGCGCTGGGGCGGGAGAGCTCGCCCACCCAGCTCGTCAATGGTCCGGCGTGGACCCATGCGGCCAACTGGTCCCTGACCCCTCCCGAACGGCATGCCGTCGCCGTGCTTCCCTTCGTCAATCTCAGCGCCCAGAGAGAGAACGATTACTTCACCGACGGCATGGCGGATGAGCTGATCAACGCCCTGGCCCAGGTGAAGGGCCTGCGAGTGGCCGCACGAACCTCCTGCTTTTCCTTCAGGGGAAAGGACCTCGATGCCCAGACGATCGCCCGTCGGCTGAAGGTGAACAGTCTCGTCGAGGGCAGCATCCGCCAGGTAGGAACGCGGATCCGACTCACCGCCCAGCTGGTCGACGAAGACGGCTACCAGCGCTGGTCCCAGACCTACGAGCGCACGATGAGCGATGTCTTTGCGCTGCAGGAAGAGTTGGCTCAGGCCATCGCTCGCGAGTTGCCCATCGTCGTCTCGGCGACCGAGGACCTCAGGCTGGTCAAGCCGGCCAGCCAGAATGTGGAGGCCTACACGCTGTACATGCGGGGCCGGTACTTCGCGAACAAGCGGACGATCGACGGCCTGAGAGCGGCGACCGGGTACTATGAGCAGGCTATCGCACTGGACCCGTCTGCGGCACCAGCCCATTGCGGCCTGGCGGCCTGCATGTCGCTTCGTGGGTTCGAGGAGTTCGGCGATCTGCCACCGCGGGAGTCGATGCCCAAGGCCAAGGCCGCGGCACTCCGGGCTCTCGAGATCGATCCGGCCAGTACCGAGGCGCATCTCTGGAGGGCGGTGGTGCTGATGCTGTACGACTGGGATCGGAGCGCGGCGGAGGCGGAGTTCGAGCTGGCGACGGAGTCAGGTCAGAACCCGATCGCACATTTGTGGCATGCGGTGTTTCTGGGCATTGGGGGACGATTCGAGGAGAGCATCGCCGTGGTCCAGCGGGCCCTGGCACTGGATCCCCTCTCGCTCCCGGTGCACCAGACGGTGGCACGGTGTTATGCCTGGGCCGAAGAATACGACAAGGCGCTGGAGCAACTGCAGGTCACCCGGCAAATGGACCCGCATCATCCCTTGACCTATGTCTGGTTGTCGCGGGTGTATCTGGGAGCGGGACGCCTGGAGGAAGCCTTGGCCGAGGCGCAGACGGGCATGGAAGATGTCGGCCGAGCTCCCCTTCTGCTTCAGCTGGCGGGGTGCGCCTATGGCCGTCTGGGCAGAGAGGCAGAGGCGCGTGGAGTGCTGAACGAGCTACGCGAGTTGTCGCAGCACCAGTACGTCTCTCCCATGTTCGAGGGTTATGTCCTCGGGGCGATGGGTGAGTTCGACGCAGCATTTCGGACCTTCGAGGGCGCGCTGGAGCAGCGCTGCGGCCTGTTGGCGTTTCTCCACGTTACCCATGAGACGGGGGGCTATGGTCGCAAGAACGCCAGCCTTGCTCTCAGCCCGGCGCTGCGATCGGATCCTCGCTTTGCCGCACTGCTGAAGAGAGTCCGTTCTGGGGTATAGGCCATCCCCTCGCGGACGATGCCGCTAGGTAGAAGCCTCAGGAGTAGGCGGCACCAGCTCGGGCACCGGATTCAGCTCGAGAACCCCACACCAGTTGAGCAGTCCGGCGACATCCGATGCATGCTCCATCGTGTCGACCATGACCTCGGTCTCCTCGTTGGTGACCAGAGGAATCTTGTCGAAGCTCTTCCGTCCCGGCCGGCTGAGCGGGCGCACCGCGGCCCGCCAGGGCCCATCCGCCTGCCTCAGGTCGACACCGTCGGCCTTCACCTGCTCGGCCATATGGTACACGACGACCGGCTCATAACGCAGGTGCGCCTTCGGCTGCCTCTGATTCTCTATGGTGCTCTGCAGAATCGGCGCGGATAGGGTCGAAATCTTCTCCTTGGATCTCATCAGTGCCCCCAGATATAAGGAGTCTCCCGCCGGGTGCGGCTCAGCCCAGCATGGCCCCTGGGCGCAAAAGCGCGAGGTGAGGAGGATCACTGATTTTCGCGATACGCGGAGATGTCCTGCGGACAGTCGATCCTACGGGCCGGCAGCCGGCGACCACTGGTTGCGGCACTTCCTGCAGCGCGCCTCCGCGCCGGACCCGGCGCCAAGGCTGGCCGGCGGCCCGGAATGACCGCAGCTGGGGCAGTCTCCCGGACGGTGCGGGTGCCAGGGGTTGGTACAGGCCCAGCGAATCTGGCCTGCAGCCGTCTCCCGAACCGGGACCATCGGGTAGCGGTCGTCGAGGCAGTGCGGCACCCCGTCAGGCCGCCTTGCCCAGCCGCTCCAGCACGCCCTGCACCGACGCGAGGTACTCCTCCGGCCCCACCCACTCGGGATCGATCATCGTCTGCACCGGATAGCCGATGATGAGGCTCACCGCCACCGCTGCCAGTCCGGCCGAGCTGGTCCCCCGGCCCGGCTTTCCGTCGGACATCTCCGAGACGACATCCTGGAATGCGGTCCGGTACTCCTCCAGGCCGGCACCGATCTTCTGCCGGATGACGGCGTTGTGGCCTCCACGGGCCCAGAACTCCAGGAGCAGCCGGAGTCGGCGCGGCTCTTCCGACATCCGCAG
>DATKJJ010000082.1:0-13228 GCA_035543695.1 Gemmatimonadales bacterium
GCCATGGCGGCAATAGCCAGCTTGAACGGTGATGCGGGGGGGTACCGGGCCTGAATGACCCGATTGAGCAGAGGCTTGGCTGGATCGTTGTTGAGCTTGCGCCATTCGGCGGAGGAGATGCCTCCCACGAAGTGGTTGGGATCGAAGTTGGGAGCCGAGTACAGGGCCCGGACCTCGCCATTGGGGGTCATCGCCACCATGGCGCCCCGCACTCCGGCCGGCCAGATGCTGTCGATAAAGCGCTGCAGATCCAGGTCCAGCGTCGTGACGATGGGCTTTCCCGGAGTGGGCTGCAGGGTGGCGGATGCCGCCCCCTCTCGCACCAGACGCCCCCGGGCGTTCACTTCGATGTAGCGTACCCCGTCGTTGCCCCGCAGGGTGTCGTCGTACTCCCGCTCCAGTCCAGCCTTCCCCACGATCGATCCCAGCACGGCACCGGGATACCGGTCGGCCGTCAGATCGGCTTCCGTCACCTCGGATACGTACCCGACGATATGAGCCACCGACTTTCCTGCCGGGTACAGCCGCTTGGGCTCGGCTTGAATCACCAGGCCGGGCAGCGCCGAGCGATGCTCCTCCAGCTTGGCGATGACATCGAACGACGCATCACCGAAGACGAGCGCCGGTTGATAGCGCGCCTGCTTGTAGCGGTCGATGATGTCGCCCACCTGACCACTGTCCAGCGGCACGTAGCGTCCCACCCGGGCGAGCACCGCCCGGAGGGAGTCCGCGGAAGGAGCGAGCAGCTTTACGGAATAACCTGGCACGTTCTCGGCGATGACAAGCCCGTTGCGGTCGAGGATCGTTCCGCGGGGTGGGGTGAGTGGAATCGGGCGCAGCCGGTTGGTCTCGGCCTTCAGCTGGAATTTGTCGTGTTGTATGACCTGGGTGCGAAAGAATGCTCCGGACAGCACCAGGAACGCGCCGATCAGAACCAGACGGGCAATCTCGGCGCGTTCCCGGACGCGATACGAATCGAAGCCGTTCACGCGTCCAGCCGAATGGAGAACCAGGCCCGGAAGGTGATCAGAAGCAGCAAGGCAAATCCCGCGGTGGTGAGCGCCTGCAGCGGGCTATAGACGGTAAGCTCGGTCAGCAGTTGGCTGCGCTCGCTTCCGCTCATTACCAGGACGATGAGGTCGCGGAACCAAAGACCGACCGCAACGAATGCAGCGTTGACCAGTACGTTGTCGGCAAAGAAGACGGCTCGGCCCCAGGCAGCGAAGTAACCCACCAGCGTGTGGGCCAATGCCCCCGCGCCGAAACGGGCGGGCGTCAGCGTATCCTCGATTATGCCGATCAGGAACCCGGCCAGAGCTCCGGCTCCTGCCCCGCTCCGCATGGCGAACAGCATCAGCGCTATCAGCAGAAAGTCGGGACTGACCCGCGCGCTGCCCAGCCGTGGCCGGAGATAGAATTGCAGAACCAGGAGCACCAGCATCACCAGCAGCAGCTGGGCCCGGGTCACCCGTGGTGAGCTCATGGCGTGGAGTCTCTGCCGCTCAGGATGTTGGCGGTCGGAGCCCCACCCATCATGGGCGAGCTCCGCCGCAGCGAATCCCGGCGAGCGGCCCGAGCTGCTCTGGCCGCCTGAGCCAGAGAGTCGGCCCGCTGCACCCGGGCGATCGAATCCAGGCGCATGGCCTCCAGCTGGGAATCCGTCGGAAACGCATTCGCGAGGTCGTTGGCGCGGGTCCCCACCAGGATCAGCACATGTGCGGCCGAGCCCGGATTGGCGGCCGGCCTCAGCCGGTAGACTCGCTCCCAGCCGGCCTCTTCTCGCAAGGTGCCGTTGACCGTTCCCACGGGGATTCCCTTGGGAAAAACGCCACCCAGTCCGGACGAGAGCACCAGCGTCCCGAGGGGGACGGAATCGCGATAGGGGACGCCGCGCAGCTCGAGCGAGCCCTCGGCGTTCCGGTCGTCGGCTGATGGCGCCACCACGCCAAGCGCGTTCCCACTGACCGTGAAAGCACTGACCCGAAACTCGGGATGGGCCCAGGTCATGGCAACGCTGCTCTGCGGCGTGACGCTGAGAACCATCCCAATCAGCCCCTCCGGAGACACCACGGGATTGAACGGAGCGACGCCCTGGCGAGAGCCCGCGCTCAACAACAGCGTGCGGCCGTCAGTGGCGTGCGGCTGGTGCAGCACCTCGGCCGGCACGTAGCTGGCCGAGAGTCGGTGGCTGAGCTTGAGGAGCTGCCGAAGCCGTTCATTTTCCGCCCGAAGCGAGGGAAGAAATTGGGCCATGTAGGCAGCGGAATCACGCTGGGCCGTCAGGATCCGGAAGCGGACCCGACTGGTCCGGCCTTCCTCGGCTCGGGTCTGCAGCCAGACGAGCGGGGACAGCACCGTTCGCCTCAGAGTGTCGGCGATGTTGTAGCTCCACCCGGTCGGCGAGAAGAGGCACACAATAGAAAGGCCGAGACAGAGGATGAACACCACGGTGTCCCGGCGGGTGTAGCGACGATCAGAAATACTGGACATGCTCAGGAGGACAGGACGCTGCGGTACTTCTCGTAGTCGTCGAGAATCCGCCCGGTGCCGCGCACGACGCAGGTCAGGGGGTCCTCATCGACGTGGATCGGCAGGCCGGTCTCCTGTGCCAGCAGAAGGTCGAGACCGCGAATGAGCGCACCGCCGCCGGTCATCACGATGCCGCGGTCCACGATGTCGCTGGCCAGCTCCGGCGGCGTGATCTCGAGCGCCCGGCGCACCGCATCGACAATCTGCTGGATAGGCTCCTGGACGGCCTCCCGAATTTCGGTGGAGTGAACTCGCACCGTCTTCGGGATCCCGGAGACCAGGTCCCGCCCCTTGACCTCCATCTCCCGCTCATCGCCGGTTGGCGCAGCCGAGCCGATCTTGATTTTGATCGCCTCTGCCGTGGGCTCCCCCACCAGCAGGTTGTAGTTCTTCCGCATGAACTGGACGATAGCCTGATCCAGCTCGTCACCTCCGGTGCGGATGGAGGTGTCCGACACGATTCCGGACAGTGCGATGACCGCGATCTCGGTGGTCCCACCACCGATGTCAATGACCATGTTGCCGGTTGGGGTCTCCACCGGTAGCCCCACGCCGATGGCCGCGGCCATGGGCTCCGCCACCATGAGGACTTGCTTGGCACCGGCGGTCTCGGCGGAGTCGCGGACCGCGCGGCGCTCCACCTCGGTGATGCCTGACGGTACGCAGACGATCACCTTGGGTTTGACCCGGAATACGTGCTTGTCGATGATGGTCTTGAGAAAATAGCGGAGCATCTTCTCGGTCACGTCGAAGTCGGCGATGACGCCATCCTTCAGCGGGCGGACCGCCACAATGCCGTCCGGCGTGCGGCCCAGCATGCGCTTGGCTTCCAAGCCAATGCCCTTGATTCTCCCGGTGCTTTTCTCGATGGCGACAACGGAAGGCTCGTTCAGCACGATACCCTCGCCTTTGACGTAGACGAGGGTGTTGGCCGTGCCCAGATCCACCGCGATCTCATTCGCGGGAAGCCAGGACATCAGATTCAGGGCGGGAACTTTCATCAAGGAGCCGCTAGGCACATGGCGCTGAAGGTAAAAGGACCGTTATGCCGCTGGAAGCTACCTCCCGCTACTGCCGAACCCGCCTGTGCCTCTGGTCGTTGGCGGCAACGCGTCGACCGGAACGAAAGCCACCCGCTCCACCCGGGCCACGACCATCTGGGCGATGCGCATGCCCCGGGTGATTCGAAACGGCTCGGCTCCGAGATTGACCAGCGCCACCATCAACTCGCCTCGGTAGTCACTGTCGATCGTGGCCGGCGTGTTCGGCAGCGTGATCCCGTGCCGGAGCGCCAAACCTGACCGGGGCCTGATCTGGCACTCGTAACCTTCGGGAACGGCTATGCTGAAGCCAGTCCGGAACAACTTCCGCTCCAGGGGTCCCAGTTCGCCTTCATCCGCACTGGCCAGATCGTACCCGGCAGATCCCGGGGTGGCCGCTGCGGGGAGCGGAAGGTCCTCGGCATGGGGCAGTCGGGTGAGGAGCACCTCCACCGTCCTGCCGGGCCGAGACAGCTCAGACAAGGGTGTTGACGTCGGTGAGCGGCAGGCGGAAGGCCTCGGCCACACCAGGGTACACCACTTTCCCTTCGACGACGTTCAGCCCGAGCCGCAGAGACGGATCGGACTTGCACGCCGCACGCCAGCCCTGTTTGGCCAGCTTAAGTCCGTATGGCAGCGTAGCATTGGTGAGCGCAAGGGTGGAAGTTCGGGGGACGCCGCCAGGCATATTTGCCACGGCGTAATGCAGAATGCCGTCGACGAAGTAGGTGGGGTTCTCGTGGGTGGTCGGCTTGATGGTCTCCACACAGCCGCCCTGGTCCACCGCAACGTCCACGATGACCGAACCGGGCTTCATCAGCTTGAGGTCGGCCCGCTTGACCAGGTGGGGGGCTTTGGCTCCCGGCAACAGGACCGCGCCGACCACCAGATCGGCCCGGCGGAGGGCATCCAGGATGTTATGGCGGTTGGAGTAGACGGTATCCACGTTTTTGGGGAGAACGTCGTCCAAGTAGCGTAGCCGGTCCAGCGAAATGTCCAGAATGGTCACGTGGGCCCCCAGCCCCGCAGCCATCTTGGCGGCATTGATGCCGACCACCCCTCCGCCGATGATCAGGACCTCCCCCGGTGCCACGCCGGGAACCCCTCCCAGCAGGATCCCACTGCCGCCGAACACCTTCTCCAGGTATTTCGCCCCTTCCTGAACCGCCATCCGGCCGGCCACCTCCGACATCGGGGTCAGCAGGGGCAGCTCGCCACTGGGGATCTGCACCGTCTCGTACGCGACAGCGATGGCGCCTGAGTCGATGACCGCCCGGGTCAGGTCTTCTGCCGCGGCAAAGTGGAAGTAGGTGTAGATCACCTGACCGCGGCGCATCCGGGGCCACTCGACCGCGATCGGCTCCTTCACCTTCATGATCATTTCCGCTTGCCGCCATACCTCATCGGCGGTCGGCAGGATGCTGGCGCCCACGGCACGATACGCGTCGTCGGAGAATCCGCTTCCGGCTCCCGCTCCCTGCTCCACCGATACCGTGTGACCGGCAGCGACGAGTGCCTCCGCCCCTGCGGGGGCCAGGGCAATGCGGTTCTCGTTGGTCTTGATCTCTTTCGGGACGCCGATCTTCATGGCTTTCACCGTTTGCGGTTTACTGTTTACCGTTTTCCGGCCCCAAACGTACAACTGTCTGCCGGTCCGGTGCGAAGAACTCCGCAGCTACGTCCATCACGGCGTCCGGGGTGACCGCGTCAATCTCCCGGAGCATCTCGTCAAGCGGCCGGTAATGGTCATCATAGAGGGTGAACCCGGCCAGCCGGGCCATCCGCGCGCCGGGACTCTCCAGCGAGAGCATGATCTGGCCTTTGAGCTGCTGCTTTCCGTCGCTGAGCTCGAGCGGTGGCAGCCCCTCGCGGGCCAGCTTGGCGTATTCATCCCGGATGGCAGCGGTAGCCTGGTCGGCCGTGGCGGGCTGGGTGCCGACATACACCCCAAGCTGCCCCGACGCCTGGTAGAAGTGCTTGTAGGCAAAGATGGCGTAGGCCAGCCCCAGCTCCTCCCTGATGCGTTGAAAGAGCCGGCTGGACATGCCCCCGCCGAAGGCGTTGGTCAGGATAGCGAGCGAAAAGCGGCGCGGATCGCGGAGAGGAAAGGTGTCGGTCCCGAAGACGATGTGGGTCTGCGCGGTGTCACGATGCTCGGTGCAGCGTCCCCCCTGCACCGCGGGAACCGACTTTACTCCGACCCGGGACGGCTCGAGGACAGTACCTTCGAACCAGCCTTCCCGTTCCAGCACGGTAAGCAGCTGGCTGTGCTCGACGTTCCCCGCCGCCGCTACCACGCAGTTCCCCCGGTAGTAGCCCCGCTGATGCAATGCCCGCAGGTCGTCGGCCGACATGGCCTCCAGCGTATCGGCCGTGCCCAGAATTGAGTAACCGTACGGGTGTTGAGGCCAGAGGGCGCGGGCATGGATCTCGAAGACGAGATCGTCGGGGGTGTCCGCCACCCCGTTGATCTCCTCCAGGACTACATTCCGCTCGGACTCGAGGTCACTTTGCCGGAGTAGCGGACGGCCGACCAGATCGGTGAGAATCTCGACTGCCAGGGGGAGATCGGCGTCGAGAACATGGGCCTGGTAGCTGGTGTAGTCGCGGCTGGTAAAGGCGTCCAGGCCCCCTCCCCGCACCTCCAGCTCGAGCGCCAGCTGCCGGGCGCTCCGCCGCTCGGTTCCCTTGAACACCATGTGTTCCAGCAGATGGGAGATACCGAGCTTCGCGGGGTCTTCGTGCGCACTGGCCGTGCGCACGTAGATGCCAACGGCGGCCGAGCGCACGCCCGCCAGTTTTTCGCTGAGAACCACCACCCCGTTGGGAGCGGTGGTCTGGAAGAGCCCTTCGTCGAGTTGAGCCGTTTCCACGAAGGGCTAGTCCCTGGGCAGCAGCGCCTTCCGAGAGAGCTTCATCCGCCCGCGGTCGTCCACCTCGAGCAGCTTGACCTGAACGATATCACCCTTCTTGACCACATCTTCGGTCTTTTCCGTGCGGCCATGCTGCAGCTCGCTGATGTGCAGCAGTCCCTCGACTCCCGGGAGAATCTCCACAAAGGCCCCGAAGGCCGTGGTGCTCTTCACCGGACCTTCGTAGGTGCGACCGACTTCCGGCTCCGTGGTAATGGCGGCAACCATGGCGCGGGCCTTCTCTCCGGCCTCGCCTCCCACCGCAGAGATGGTGACCACACCGGTATCCTCGATGCTGATCTTGGCGCCGGTGGCGTCCTGGATCCCGCGGATCGTTTTGCCCTTGGGACCAATGACGTCGCCGATCTTGTCCGGCTTGATCTGCATGGTGAAGATCCGCGGCGCGTACTTGGATAGCTCGGTGCGGGCAGACGGCAGAGCCTTGGACATTTCTTTCAGGATGTGCAGGCGGCCTTTGCGGGCTCGCTCCAGGGCCTGCTCCATGATCTTGAGCTCGAGGCCCAGGATCTTGATGTCCATCTGAATCGAGGTGATGCCCTTCTCGGTCCCCGCCACCTTGAAGTCCATGTCACCCAAGTGGTCCTCAGAGCCGAGGATGTCGGTCAGGACCGCGACCTTGTCCCCTTCCTTGATCAGACCCATGGCCACGCCGGCGCAAGGCGCCTTCATCGGCACGCCGGCATCCATCAGCGCCAAGGAGCCGCCGCAAACGGTGGCCATCGACGAGGAGCCGTTGGATTCCAAGATCTCGGAGACGACGCGGAGGGTGTAGGGAAAGTCTTCGTAGTGCGGCAGGAGGGGCTGCAGCGCCCGCTCCGCCAGCGCCCCGTGCCCGATCTCCCGGCGGCTGGTGCCCCGCATCATCTTGACCTCGCCGGTCGAGAAGGGGGGGAAGTTGTAGTGCAGCATGAATGACTTGGTGGTCTCGCCGGCCACGTCGATGCTGTCGATCCGCTGCTCATCATCGCTGGTGCCAAGGGTGACAGAGACCAGGGCCTGGGTTTGGCCGCGGGTGAAGATCGCCGATCCATGGGTGCGCGGCATCGCTCCGGTCTCGATGGTGATTGGCCGGATGGTGTCCAGATCACGGCCGTCCACCCGCTCGGACTTCTCCAACACCTGCTTCCGCATGACCCGGTACTCGATCTCTTCGAGCTCCTCGGAAATGTCGCGGCCCCGCTCGGCGTATTCGGCGAGCAGAGTCGCCATGATCTGCTCTTTGATCGCCTTCACGCCGGTGGACCGGCTGGCCTTGTCCTTGGCGTTGATGGCTTGCGCCATCTGGCTCTCCGCCAGCTCCCGCACCCTGGCCAACAGGACGGGGTCCGGCTCCGCCTTGGTCCACTTGAGCTTCTGGATCGGACCGGTCTTGTCGATCAGCTTCTTCTCCAGCCCGAGCAGCTCGCGAATGCCTTTCTGGGCCACCTTCAGGGCCTCGAGCATTTCGGCCTCGGAGACCTCGAGCGAGCCGCCTTCGACCATCACGATCGAATCGGCCGATCCGCTGACCACCAAATCGATGCTGGAGAACTCCAGCTGTTGGAAGGTGGGATTCAGAATCCAATTTCCCTCCACCCGACCAACCCGTACGCCGGCCAGAGGACCGTTCCAGGGCACCGTAGACAGGCCCAGTGCCGTAGCCGCGGCCACGACCCCGAGGATGTCGGCATCGTTCTCCTGATCGGCCGACAGCACGGTCACGAACACCTGGACTTCGTTCTTGAACCCTTCGGGGAAGAGCGGACGGATCGAACGATCGATCAGCCGGCTGGCCAGAATTTCCTTGTCGGAGGGACGGCCCTCACGCTTGAGAAATCCGCCAGGGATCTTGCCGGCGGCGTACGTCTTTTCGCGATACTCCACCGTGAGCGGGAAGAACGGAAGGTTGGAAATGTTGGGAGATACGGTGATGGCGGCGAGTACCATGGTATCGCCATAGCGGACGAGGGCGGAGCCGGAGGCCTGCCGGGCCAAACGGCCCGTTTCGATGGTCAGCTGGCGTCCGGCGAACTCGGTTTCGATGCGTTGAACTGTCACTGCTGCACTCTCTCTCTTGTATGGGCGTCTTTGTCGCCGGTCCAGGGTCTCAGGTCTAGGGTCAAGTCTCAGGAGCAGTCACCACGATGGTAGACTCTCGACCCTGGACTCTTGACCCCGCAAAACACAGAGGGCGTCCCGAAATCGATCAGGACGCCCCCGGTCGTCATCATCTTTTAATGCCGGAGTCCAAGCTGCTCGATGAGCGCTCGGTACGTCTGCAGGTCACTTCGCTTGAGGTACGTCAGCAAGCGGCGCCGGGTACCCACCATCTTGAGCAGGCCACGACGGCTGTGGTGGTCCTTCAGATGGGTACGGAAGTGGTCGGTGAGGGAGTTGATTCGCTCGGTCAGGAGCGCCACCTGCACCTTGGCCGACCCGGTGTCGGTGGAATGCGCCTGGTGCTTTGCTACCACTGCCTGCTTGTCGAAGCTCATGCCTCGGGTCCTCTAAACGATTGTCTCGCGGTCGTAATCCGTTGTAGCATGGCAAAATAAGCGGGACCGGCAGGTCCAAGCAACCCCGTCGGCCCACCCTTCCCTTGCCTCACCTCTCCAGGGCATTCACTTTGATCGCCCAGATGACCACGCCACTCGAGCCAGTCTCCGGCATTGTCCGGGTTGGATCCTTTGCCGGCTTTTATCAGCGGTTCGAGGAGTTGATCGCCACATCCAGCCGCATGGCGCTCTACTTCATCCACTCGCGGCGCTGGCGGGAGAATCACTCGGCCGCGATCAAGACCTTTCTCGCCCGCAGTGATACGGCGATCCAGATCTTCCTGCCCGACCTGGAGAACCATGAGCTCATGTTTTCGCTCTCCCGGCGCTTCGAGGACGGGCCGCTGACGCCCACGCTGGTGATCGATGCCTACCGGTACTGCTACCGATTGGCGCGGGAATACGGGAAGCCTGCACAGATCTGGCTCTTCAGCCGCTACCCAGCGTACTCGTTCTATCAGTTCGACCAGCGCGCGGTGATCGCCCTGTACTCCAACACCTCGGCCAAGAAGGACATACCGGCATTCGAGGTGAGCACGGATGGATTGTTGGGTACGTTCCTGGCGACCGAGATCGAGGATCTCAAACGGGAATGCCGGCAACTCACGCCTGACCAGCTGGAGTCGGTGATTGCCATGGTCACTGAGCCGTAGGACATTACCCGCCGAACAGTCGCCTGAAATCGTTGGAGAAGGCCAGACCCATCAGCAGGATGATGAGCACCAAGCCTACCGTCGTAAGGCGTTCCCGCAGCTTGATCGGCAACGGCCGCCGAATCACCGCCTCCGCCAGCAGGAACAGAAATTGTCCTCCGTCCAGCACCGGTACGGGTAAGAGGTTCAGTATGGCGAGATTGATGGAGATGAGAGCCATGAAACCAAGGAACGTGTCCAGGCCCATCCGGGCGCTCTCGCCGGCAAGCTGACCGATGAGAATCGGGCCGCCCACGTTTCGCCCGGAAATTCTGCCACTGAACAGTCCGCGTACGGTCCGCACAACTTGGGTGGAGGCCCCGGCGGTCGCTCGCCGTCCCTCACCGATTGCCTGAGCGAGACCGAGCTTCTCGGAGATGAAGTCGTTCGCGACCGCGATCCCGATCCGCCCGATGGCCTTGGGCTTCCCATCGAGGCCGGGGACGGTGTCGGTATAGGGCTGCATCTGAACTTCCTGCTGTTCTCCGTTCCGCGACACCGTCAGGGCCAGGGTGTGACCCGAGCCGGATTGCACCTCCTCCAACACATCGTACCACTGCCCGACCTGCCGGCCGTTCACCGCGACAACCGAATCTCCCTTCCGGATGCCGGCTCGCGCTGCGGGCTTGTCCGGGAGCACCTCTCCGATGACGGGAGCCCGAAAAGGCTGCAGCGCATGGGCAGCCTTGAGCCGCTCCTCCAGGGCGTCAGGATGGATCGGGAGAACCACTGTCTGCCCCCGATCCAGCTCGATCCGGACTTCGGGGGCCGAGGCGTTGGCGATCTCGCTCACGATCTCGTCCCAGGAGGTGACGGTGTCACCATTGACCCGCGTGATCCTCGACCCGGGAGCAATCTGCTTCAGCGCCGCGGCTTCCTGAGGGAGCCCCTCGGTGAGGACGCGTCCGACGGTAGTGACCGGATCGATCTGCCGGCCGTTCTTGTACGCCAGAAACGAGAACATTGCCCAGGCAAAGAGCGCGTTCATGGTGACCCCGGCCAGAATCACCACCATGCGCTGCCATATCGGCTTGGCCTCGAACACCCGATTGGGCGGCACCACCGCGGTGGGCGCGCCACCCTCGAGCGCACTGCTGCCGATGTCCTCCTCGCTGCTCGCCATTTTCACATAGCCGCCGAGGGGCAGCCAGGAGATCGAGTACTCGGTCTCACCTCGCCGGAAGGTGAGCCAAGGGATGGGAGGACCCAGTCCGAGGGAGAAGCGGTGCACGTAGATCCCGGCCCATTTGGCGGCGAGGAAGTGTCCTGCTTCGTGGACGAACACCAGGACGCCGAGGACGACGATCAACGACAGTACAGTGAGCAGCATCAGGTCTCTACCCTCCGGCGAGCCGTCGCACGGGCCCAGCGATCGGCGGCCCTCACCGCCTCCACCGAGGTTGCCGGTCCCGGCTGATGGGCCTCCAGCGTCATCTCGATGGTCTCACTGATCCGGCCGAACGGAATGACACCCTCGAGAAAGGCCGCAACCGCCACTTCGTTGGCTGCGTTGAAAACGGCCGGAGCGGTACCCCCGGCCCGGCCCGCGGAAATCCCGCACTGCAGTGCTCGGAACACTTCCATCCGCACCGGCTCGAACGTGAGTGGCCCCGCCGCGATGGGATCGAACCGGCGAACCCCCGAGTCGGGCAGCCGTTCGGGATGGGTCAGGGCGTACAGAATCGGCAGCTCCATGGAGGGAAATCCGAGCTGGGCCAGAACACTGCCGTCGCAAAATTCGGTGAAGGCGTGCACCACGCTCTGGGGGTGCACCACCACGTCCAGCGCGTCATAGGGCAAGCCGAACAGATAGTGCGCCTCGATCAGCTCGAGTGCCTTGTTGGCCAGAGTAGCACAGTCCACGGTGATTTTGGTGCCCATGCGCCAAGTGGGGTGCTGCAGCGCTTCCTCCACGGTAGCGTGCCATAGCCGCTCCGGCTCCCATCCCCGAAAGGGACCTCCTGATGCGGTCAGGATCAGTCGTGCCAGACCATTGTCCCGCCCGGTGACGCACTGCAGCACTGCGCTGTGCTCCGAGTCGATCGGGACGACCTCGCCGCCGCCGGCGCAGGCGGCCTGCGCCACCAGATCTCCGGCCATTACCAGGGTCTCTTTGTTGGCCAGCGCCACTCGCTTACCGGCCTGAAGCGCGGCCAGCGTGGCCTCGAGACCGGCCGCCCCAACCACCGCGTTCACCACGATGTCAGCATCCGGGTGGGTTGCGGCCTCTATGAGGACCTCGGGCCCCGTAGGCCAGCGCGAATCGCTACTCACTCCCGCAAGGGCGGCGTAGGACGGCCGCCACTCCGACACCTGCGCCTCCAGCTTCTCCCGGTTCTGTCCGGCGGTCAGGGCGACCAGGCGGAAATGCTCCTGCTGCCGCCGGAGCACATCCAGGGTGCTGCCCCCGATAGAGCCGGTCGAGCCCAGGAGAGCCACCCCCCGCCGAGCGCCAGTCACGGTCATCAGATCACCCCAAAGGCGCGGTACATTGCCGCCGCCGTGGGAATGACGAAATAGAGAGAATCGAATCGGTCCAACACGCCCCCGTGTCCGGGAATGAGGTGGCTCGAATCCTTAACGCCTGCTTCCCGTTTGAACAGGGACTCGGCGAGGTCTCCTACCTGGCCAATTACCGAGAGCACGGCCGCGATGGCGACCAGCTGCCACAGAGGAATGTCCAGACCCACCCGGGGGAATACCAGGAAACCGAATACCGGGGCCATCAGGATGCCCCCAACCACGCCGGCCGTACTTCCTGAGATGGTCTTTCCTGGACTGACCGCCGGCGCAAGCTTGGGACCCCCTATGGTGCGGCCGCCGAACATGGCGGCCGTATCGCAGACCCAGGTGACAACCAGCGGGAAGAGCACCAGCCACGCGCCGGACCAGGATTTGAGCGCGAAACTGGTGTGTCGAATGGCCAGCAGGAAGGCAGGGAGTGCCCCGGTGTATCCCACTGCCAGGAGGGTTATGCTGGCGGCCGACAATGGGCGTTCAGCGGGCCCCCGCGCTGCGAGCACCCAGCTGAGCAGCAGCAACAGCCAGATGGCGGCGAGATACGGCCACCAGAGGCCAACCCAGCGGCGCAGGTCGCCGGTCACGATTACCCCATACACCAAGAGTGGGAGCGCTCCGGCACTCAGCAAGGCGAGTGGCCTCACCGGCCGCACGTTTCCGCGACCGGCGAGATCCAGCAGCTCCCGCGCGCCAAGCGCTCCCACCAGGGCCAACACGAATGCCAGCGGGGCTCCGCCGTACCAGATGAGGACCAGGGCGAGGGGAATTGCGACCACGGCAAATCCGACCCGCCGGACCAGATTCGCGTCCATGCTCATCCGGCTTCGACGCGGCCAAATCGGCGTTCGCGTCGCTGAAACTCCAGAATGGCCTCGAAGAGGTGTCGCCGGCTGAAGTCCGGCCAGAGCACGGGGGTGACGTACAGCTCGGCATAGGCGAGCTGCCAGAGGAGGAAATTGGAGATCCGCATTTCGCCCGAG
>DATKJJ010000083.1:0-4163 GCA_035543695.1 Gemmatimonadales bacterium
CCGGGATCGGCGCCGGGCCAGGCGCCCGCTGCATCGGTCCTGTTTGGGCTCGGGTCGAATCCGTCTTGGGCCGTTGTGCCTGCGCCAGCTCCACCGCACGATTGAGCCCGGCATCGTACACCCGGTAACTGGATTGATCCCTCAGCAGGCTACCCATGGCGGCAGGTAAGGGGCGGAGCCGGGACTTTCCCGAACCCAATCGCTCGAAATAATCCTCGACTTTGGTGGCGGCCACTTTGTTGCGGTCTGCAGCTGAGACCGTCTTATCCCATAGACCCGCGGTGTCGAGTCCCATGTCCACCCGGAGGGAGTCCACCTGGGCACGGTAGGTGTCGGCCAGATCCTTCCATTCAGCCGGCGTTATCTGGATTTTCGCCGAGTCGGCTTGCCGCAGCAGCAGCACGTTCTGGGTCAAAACTCGGGCGAACTGATTGAGCATGGTGTCGTTGGCTTGACGAAGCTGGGTAGCGTACTGCGGCGGCAGCGCCTGAATCCAGCGCATGAACTCGGCGACGGTCAGGTCGCCTCCCTTGTAGGTCACCAGCTTCTTGTTGGAGCGGCGCGCCTTGTCCGGGTCTTCGCCGGCAGACCGCATGGCAGCTGCCGCGCCCTTTTCGATCTTGATCTGGTTCTGCATGGCGAGGCTGTCCATGTAAATCGAATCGAGCCGGCTGCCGGCGCTCTGCACCAGGTACGCGGTGAGCCGGTCGCGCACCGCCTCTTCGCTCGGCCGCTTGATGATGTGGTAGCCGAACGGCGTCTCCACTATGCCGCTGGTTGCCCCCGGCGCCAGCGACCAGCCCGCGCTATCGAACGCGGGCACGAATCTGCCCTTGGGACTGGGGGGCAAGAACCCGCGATCGGCCTTGCTTCCCGGATCTTCCGAAACCTGGGCGGCTATCTGGCCAAAGTCCGCGCCGCGCTTGATCCGGGCCAGGGTGCCTTCGGCCTTCTTCCGCGCCGCGCTGCGCACTTCGGGCACCGCGTTGGGTGGAACCCGATAGAGAATGTGCTGCAGGACCCGAACGTCGTTGCCCCGATACAGGCTGTCGGCAGCGGTGGGCGGAAACGCCGAGCGGCGGGCCATCAGGGTGTCATGCCAGTGCGTGCCTTTGAGCTCGGCCAGCTGGGGCCACATGGCCCGGGCAATGCTCGCCGAATCCAGAGGTACCTTGCTGTTGGCCACCGCCTGCCCGAACAGGCTGTAGTCCACCCAGACGTTGGCTACGAACTTGGCTACCTCCCGGTCAGCCTTGATGCCCTTCCCGCTGTTCATGATCTGAGCCAGCCGCTCCGGAGTGAGCTTCCGAGATCCAGCCTCCGCGGCCACGTCTGCGTGAGCCGAAAAGAGATCGCGAAAGCTGGAACAGGCCGTAAGCGAGCCAACCAGGACTGACAGCAACAGAGCAAGACGGGGCATTAATACTCCGGTGGTAGTAAGAATGTTGATCAACAGACTCCTCACGACGCTTTCCGCAGCGCCCGGACCAGTGCCGGGACGATCGGCTCGCCCCCCAGCCGCATCAGCCGGAGCGAAAGGGGAACGGTGCGCCGAACCTCCGCGGCCAACTGCACGTCGTCCAGGGCGGAGGTGAGTCCGGCGAGTCGGGGCGCGGTCCCGGGACGGAAGGTCAACCGAGCCTCCTCCCCCCGAACCAGCACGTTCTGCAGACCCAGCGCTGCGCCCATAACCCGAAGCCGGGTCATGTCGAGCAGCGTCTCGGCCATCACAGGCAGAGGACCGAAGCGCTCCCGCAGTTCATCGCGAAGCCCATCAATTTCACCGGATGTCGCGACACGCGCCAGTCGCCGGTACAGATCCAGCTTGACGTCGTCGTCCGGAACGTAGCTGTCCGGCAGGTGAGCCGGACGGTCGAGCACCACCTCCGGCGGCAACGGTTGTTCCGCGGTGCCTTGGCCCCGAAGTGCGCGCACCGTCTCCTCCAGCCAGCGCAGGTACAGATCGAATCCCACCGCATGCGCGTGCCCCGACTGCTCGGCTCCGAGCAGGTTGCCCGCACCCCGGATCTCGAGGTCCTTCAGCGCGATGCGATAGCCCGCACCCAGATCGGTATGATGCTCCAGCACCCGGAGACGTTCCTCCGCATCGGCATCAATGCTGTCGGGCACCAGGAGGTAGCAGTACGCCCGGCGATGACTCCGTCCCACCCGCCCCCGCAGCTGATACAGCTGGGCCAGGCCGAAGCGGTGGGCGTCGTGCACCACCATCGTGTTCGCATTGGCCACATCGAGTCCGGACTCCACGATCATGGTCGAGACCAGGATGTCCACCTCTCCGGCCACGAAGCAGCGCATGACCTCTTCCAGCTGGTCCGCCGGCATTTGCCCGTGCGCGACTCCCACCCGGGCTCGGGGCGCGAGAGACCGGACCCGGGCCGCAATGGTGTCGATGGTCTCGATCCGGTTGTGGACGGTGAAGACCTGGCCGCCGCGGTCCACTTCCCGGGCGAACGCCTCCTCCAGGAGCCCATCGTCCCAGGGCTCGACAAAGGTCAGAATCGGAGAGCGGTCCCGGGGCGGTGTCTCGATCAGGGTGAGATCGCGGAGCCCCGCGAGCGACAGGTGCAGCGTACGGGGGATCGGCGTCGCGGTGAGGGTCAGAACGTCCACCGAGAGCCGCATGGCCTTGAGCCGCTCCTTGTGCTTCACCCCGAAGCGATGCTCCTCGTCCACCACCAGCAGTCCCAGGTCGTGAAAGTTCACATCCTTGGAGAGCAATCGGTGGGTGCCGATGACCACATCGATCTGGCCATTGGCGAGACGCTCGAGAGCGGCCTTCTGCTCCTTGGCGGTACGGAAGCGGGAGAGCACTTCGACCCGCACGGGGAAGTCGGCCAGCCGCTCCAGAAACGTCCGCCCATGCTGCTCCGCGAGAATCGTGGTCGGCACCAGCACCGCCGCCTGCTTTCCCGCCTGCACGGCCTTGAATGCGGCCCGCACGGCGATTTCCGTCTTTCCGTAGCCCACGTCGCCCACCAGCAGCCGGTCCATGGGGAGCGGCTGCTCCATGTCCCGTTTGACCTCCTCCGTGGCGCGGCGCTGGTCTGGCGTGTCCTCATAAAGGAAGCTGGACTCGAGCTCTCGCTGCCATTTGGTATCCGGAGGAAAGGCAAAGCCGGTGCTCACGGTGCGGCGAGCGTATAGATCCAGCAGTTCCGCGGCCATCTGCTTGATGGCCTGACGGGTTTTCTCCCTGACCCGCTGCCAGCTCGAACCTCCCAGGCGATGGAGGCGGGGCGGCGCTCGGTCGCCATCATCGCCGGCCGCGCGGTAGCGTTCCATCTGATCCAGCCGGTAGAGCGGCACGTTCAGCCGGTCGCCGCCCTCGTATTCCACGATTGCCACCTCGAGGGTGGATTCGCCCGCGGTGATCGTGTCGATGCCCCGGTAGATCCCGATGCCGTGATCCAGATGCACGACGTAGTCGCCCACGGCCAGGGCGCCGGTGGCGGTAGAGGGTGCGGCTTCCCGGTACCGGCGCGGCCGGCGGAGCCTGCGCGCCCGCCGGAAAATTTCGTGGTCGGTAAGGACCCGCAGGGTCGGCATGACGAATCCGCCGTCGAGCGCCCCGATCGCCAGGGTAGCGCCGGTGGCAAACCGGCCGCCCTCCTCCAGCAGCTCCTCCATCCGCTCGAGCTGGCCCTCATTGTCGCAGAGCAGGAGTGTAGGCGTGCCGGAGCGAAGCAGTGCCCGAAGTCGGTTGAGGTCCCGATCGACTCGCTCGGGAGGAAAGAATCCGAATTGGAGGTCCACCGGCTCGTCCCGAGAAACCAGACGGGGGAAGGCCTCGATCCGGGCTCGCCATTCGGTGGGATCCTGAAAGATGGCCTCGCGCTTGGGGACGTCCTCACCCAGCCGGCGCGCCACGTCGAGGTGATGCTCCGCCTCGTTCCAGGCGCGGGTCACTTCATCCAGATCGGGCCCGAAGGACTCCTCGACCACCAGGGTATCCGAGGGGAGGAGCTCGAGGAGGGTGCGGCGGGCGCTGACCGACTGACCGACTGACTGACCGTCCGCCTCGTCTCTCACTGCCTGCGTATTGATCGGTAACACCGTGATCTCCGGCAGCTCCTCGAGCGATCGCTGTGTGGTCAGATCGAAGCCGCGGAGTGAGGTTATGTCATCGCCCCACCACTCCACTC
>DATKJJ010000084.1:0-2011 GCA_035543695.1 Gemmatimonadales bacterium
TCAGGGGCTGCCGTTCTTCAAGCCCTTCAGCTCCAGGGAAACTTCGGTTGTCATCTACGGAGCCCCACAGGAGGGCGTGCCGCTCAAGGAGATCCTGGGCCGACAGATGGATCCGATGGTCTTTCCGGTACCACTGAACGCGCTGGCGGCCTCGTTGATGGTGGTGGAGATCGAGGAAGGTGAATTCGAGATCGACGGCTTCAACGTCTGTGCGTTTCGGCTGCGACATCCCGGCACCACGCTCGGTTACCGCCTGGTCCCCACCTCAGGTGGCCGGCAGCTCGCCTATGTCACCGACAACGAGCTGGGGCCGGGAGGAAACTACGAGGTCACGCCGGACTGGCGCAGCAAGATGATACAGTTCGTCCAGGGCGCCGACACGCTGGTCCACGACGCGATGTACCTCGACCAGATCATCCAGGCCCGCGCCGGATGGGGCCATTCGACTCCCCGGCAGGCGGTGGACCTTGCCCGCGAAGGGCGCTGTCGCCGGCTGATCCTGTTCCACCACGAGCCTGAGCATGACGATGACGCCCTGGACCGTCTGGTCGAGGAGACCAGGAAATACGCCGCTCAGGTTGCTCCGACGCTCGAGGTCGAGGCCGCGGTCGAAGGACTGAGCTTTCGTTTGTGAGTTAAAGTCCAGACCGCGGCCGCAATCCCGGCATGCGCCGGAAGTGCAAGAGCAATGATCGACTGGTTGACCTGGTAAAACGGCGGGAGCGACTTGAGCAGGAGACCCAGGAGCGAAATCGCAGCGACGGCCATGACCAGTACCAGGGTGGCCCGGGCAAACCGGATTGAGCCGAACGCCAACCGAGTCACCAACCAGATCAGCGGCAGCGCCAGCAGATCGAACTGAAGCACGTTCTCGTTGCGATAGGCCGCGGCGTGATCGGTCAGTCCCCACAGCCCCGCCAGCACCAGCCCGCCCAGTCCAGTCAGCACCAACCAGCTCCAGGTCACCGCCAGAAATCCGGCCCGCGCCAAGCCGGACGTTCTCGCCCGCCGGGCGAGGGCCACGGCAGCCCCACCGATCGCGAGTCCAGCAAGCAGATACCACAGGGTCCAGGAGGGAGGAGTTGCGGAAGGCTCCGGCTCGGTGGACTGGAACAGGGTCCGCTCGGACCGGACCAAGGGAACGTCTCGCCCATCGGCTTCGGTCACCCGAATGCTGCGAACGTGCTCCCGCAGAGCCAGGGGCAAAAACATCTCCTCCCATTGTGAGATGGGACGATCGACCGGCTGCCCCAGTGCGAGCAGAAGGCCGGTGTATATCGGAGGATCGTTGGTAGTCAGCCGCTGGGTATGAAAGCGGTAGGTTTTCCCGCTTGGCGTCGCCGCTGTAGCGGCGTGGATTGCACCGCCAAGTGCCCGGTCGAGTGCGTCGCGTACCCGAGTAGAGCAGTTATCCCGGTAGTAGTCGTAGTGGTAGAAGCGATTCTCCGGCAGCTCGTTCCACTCCAGGAATCGCTGCAACTCGCGCCGCGCGGCAGGTGCTATTTCCAGCTCTTGCACCCAGACCGAGCGGTTGGCCCTCCGATACGACTCGACGTAGGACTGGGCCGGGTATCCCCGCATCCAGTACCACATGCGTCCCTGAACGAAGCGGAGGAGAAAGTTCTGCTGGTGAAAGTCAAAGAGCCCGTAATTGTAGGTCTGATCGGTTCCATGGACGGGATCGTGAATCCAGATGGCGTTGTGACCGAAACGCTCCCAGACTTGCCTGCCAGGCCCCATGGTCATGAGGTACACGGTGAGGGCCGTGTCCGGCGAGGCGGCCGGGCCGCGGGGCAGCGGGGCAGTTTGCTGAGCGAGGACCGAGGTCTGGAGTGAAAGAACCAGGAGGGCACCCATGGCAAGACCGCCCCACCGCCCCTCCGCCCCGCTGCCCTGCTTCACAATTCCACATCTCGATTGTCGAACGACGAGCGATAGATGCCGTCGAGGACCTTGTGCAGGGTCAGGTGTTCCTTGAGCGCGGGAACCTTGGCGTCTCCCGCGATCCCGG
>DATKJJ010000085.1:0-2998 GCA_035543695.1 Gemmatimonadales bacterium
GTGCGAGGCCCGGTTGCTGCCCGGAGCGCTGCTGAGAAATGCGGGGCTCACCTTCGTGTCCAAGCCGGTGGATGTCACGGTCGAGCAAACCGACACCGCGTTCACCTGCGACTACGAGCCCGGTGCCCGCCTGCGCCTGCCAGTTGCTCATGGAGAGGGGCGGTATGTGGCCTCTCCGGACACGCTGCGAATGCTCGAAGCGGAGGGCCTGGTGGTGCTCCGGTATGTCGCCGCCACCGAGCGCTCGCCGTTCCAGCCGAACCCCAATGGCTCTACCAACCATATCGCCGGCATCTGTAATGCCGCCGGGAACATCGTGGGCATCATGCCCCATCCCGAGCGCGCCATCGACCGTCTGCTCGGCCTGACGGGAGGGGCCGGGTTCTTCAGCTCCCCCATCTCGTCGCACCAGAATGCCGCCAGCGCGAGGACTCAGGCATGAAGTCGGACAAGCCCAGTCGTAACGAAGCGGAGTACTTTGCCCGGGAAGACGCCGAATTGATGCGGCGTGAGCGGGAGCGCGCCCAGGCGGCCGCCACCGCGGCGGAACGCGCCTCGCACTATATGAAGTGCCCCAAGGATGGCTTCGATCTTACCAGCAGCAATTTTCACGGCGTCCAGATCGAGACCTGTCCTCATTGCGGCGGCATTTGGCTCCCAGCCGGGGAGCTGGAGGCCGTAGCCCACGAAGATCGGCCAAGTGTCTTCACCCGAGTGCTCTCCGACGCGCTGTCCACTTTCCGCCTGTCTCCCCGGGCGCGTCAGGCGGACCACCCCATTCACGATCCGGGCAACCCTCTCAGCTGAAGGAGCGGTAGTGTCGGTTTCCGGCGTCGCCAGTGCAGCCAGCAAAACGTTCACCGGGCCCGGGGAGCGTCCGGTGACTCCCGAGCTCGTGCGGGAGCACAACATCAACGACCTCGAATACAGCCGGATCATTGACCTGCTGGGCCGGACGCCCACCTTCACCGAGCTCGGCGTCTTTTCGGCACTCTGGTCGGAACACTGCTCGTACAAGCACTCTCGGCCGGTGCTGAAATCTTTCCCCACCGCCGGCCCACAAGTGATTCAGGGTCCCGGGGAGAACGCCGGAGTGCTCCGACTGCCGGATGGCTGGGCGGTGGCCTTCAAGATCGAGTCACACAACCACCCTTCTGCAGTCGAACCCTACCAGGGCGCCGCCACCGGCGTCGGTGGGATTCTGCGCGACGTGTTCACGATGGGTGCCCGTCCGGTCGCTCTCCTCAATAGCCTCCGTTTCGGTCCGCTGGATCACCCCCGCAACCGCTACCTGTTTGCCGGCGTCGTGCGCGGAATCGGAGATTACGGAAACTGCGTGGGCATACCTACACTCGGTGGCGAAGTGAACTTCGCTCCGGGGTACAGCGGCAATCCGCTGGTGAACGCGATGTGCGTCGGGCTGCTCCAGGAGAACCACCTGATCAAAGCCGCCGCGCACGGCGTGGGAAACGTCCTGCTGGCGGTGGGTGCCCGCACCGGCCGGGATGGCATTCATGGCGCCAGCTTTGCCTCGGAGGAACTCTCCGAGAGGAGCGAGAGCCGGAGACCGCAGGTGCAGGTGGGAGATCCCTTCACCGAGAAGCTGCTCCTGGAAGCGAGCCTGGAGCTGATCACCTCGGGGCTGATCGTAGCGATTCAGGATATGGGAGCCGCCGGACTCACCAGCTCTTCGGCAGAGATGGCCGCTCGGGGCGGCGTGGGGGTGGAGATCGACACCGGACTGGTTCCCACCCGTGAACCGGGAATGACGCCGTACGAGATTCTCCTGTCCGAGTCGCAGGAGCGCATGCTGGTGGTGGCGGAGCCAGCCCGGGTGGCCGAGGTCCAGGAGGTGTGCGCCAAATGGGAGCTCACTGCAACCGAGATCGGGCGGGTAACCGACGATGGGATGTTCCGGGTCAAGCACCATGGTCACACCGTGGTTTCCATTCCAGGTCGCCAGCTGGTCGAAGACTGCCCGGTCTATCACCCCGACGCCGAGGAGGGCGAAGCTGCACGGCTCCGCAGATCGCAGATCGATCCGGGCGATCCGGTGGTCGATCTCGAGGGTGCACTGGAGCTACTGCTCGACAATCCCAACATCGCGAGCAAGCGCTGGGTCTACGAGCAATACGATTCGACGGTGCAGGCCTCCACGGTGCTCCCTCCGGGCTCTGACTCCGGCGTGATCCGGGTTCCGGGCAGCAGCTTCGGCATTGCCATGTCGGTCGACTGCAATGCTCGGCTGGTGGCCCTCGATCCCTACGAGGGAGGCAAGGCCGCCGTGGCAGAGGCGGCCCGCAACGTGGCCTCGAGCGGAGCCAGACCGTTGGGGATCACCAACTGCCTCAATTTCGGGAATCCCGAAAAACCCGAGGTATTCTTCCAGTTCAGCGAGGCGTGCCGGGGGATTGGGGACGCCTGCCGGGCTTTCGGCACTCCGGTTACGGGGGGCAACGTCTCCTTCTATAACGAGAGCCCCAGCGGCGCGGTCGATCCTACCCCTGCCATCGGCATGATCGGCCTGCTGGACAATGTGGAAGACCGGGTCGCCAGTTATTTCGACTCGCCGGGAGATGAGGTGTTCATTCTCGGCCAAACCAGCGGCATTCTCGGTGGGTCGGCCTATTGGGCCGAGGTCTGCGACTTTGTCGGGGGCGATCCCCCGGCGGTGGATCTCGACGCCGAGGTCCGGCTGCAGCGCTTCCTGGTGGCCGCGGCTCAGCGCGGACTGCTGCGCTCGGCGCATGACTGCTCCGAAGGCGGCCTGGCGGTGACGCTGGCTGAGGCCGTGATCGGCGGCCCTTATGTCCCGGGTAGCCTCGGTGCCGGACTCGACCTGACCGGCTACGCGCCAGAGTTGCCCCTGGATGGTCTCTTGTTCGGGGAGGACGGCGCCCGAGCGGTCATTTCATGTTCCCAGGCTTCTGCCCGGCCACTCATCGCATTGGCGGATAAGCACGAGGTACCGATCTTCCGGGCCGGGTTGGTCGAGAGC
>DATKJJ010000086.1:0-3566 GCA_035543695.1 Gemmatimonadales bacterium
TGACCAAGATTACCGGCGTGGATATCGAGCTCAGGGACGATCCCATGATGCGGCTGGATGAGTTCCGGCTGATGAGCCGGCCGGCGGGACGGGACGTCACCGATTTGTATGCGGTGGCGTAGGGGTGCTACGGCGGTTAGGCGCAGGGTGAGCCGATTGCCCTGGAGGCCGCGTTAGGGCGCGGTTGCCTCTGTGCTGGATCTCTTTGTGACGCAGCGCCCGCCTGCCGGCCCGGAAGGGCAATCGGCTCGCCCGGAGCCAAAAACTGATCGGTGAATCCGGTGCCAAAGCCTGCCCTTGTCTCAACCCTCACCATCATCTAGGTTTACGGGCTGATTTTGGACCACTCTCGTTACCCGATCAGGTCTCCGTATGTACGCGATCATCCGTGCCGGTGGTAAACAGTTCAAGGCCGAGAAGGGCAAGACGCTTCGGCTCCCGTTGATGGAGGCGGAAGCGGGCTCCAAGGTCACCTTCGACGAGGTCCTGCTCTCGTCCGACGGTCAGACCATCAAGACCGGCGCGCCGCTGGTGCAAGGCGCCAAGGTCACCGGTGAAGTGGTCGGCCAGGGGAAGGAAGCCAAGATCTACGTATTCAAGTTCAAGCGGCGGAAGAACTATCGCCGTAAGACCGGACATCGGCAGGGCTACACCGAGGTCCGCATCACCGACCTCAAGCTGGGCTGAGAAAGCAATGGCACACAAGAAAGGCGTAGGCTCCAGCCGGAACGGCCGGACCAGCAATCCGCAGTATCTCGGCGTCAAGCGCTACGGTGGCGAGAAGGTCGTCGCGGGCAACATCCTCGTGCGCCAACGCGGCACCAAGTTCCACCCCGGCCGGAACGTACGGCGCGCGAACGACGACACCCTGTTTGCCTTGGTCGACGGTGTAGTCAAGTTCGAATTCCGTGACAAGAACCGGCAGAAGGTGTCGGTGTATCCGGTGGAGGCGGGCAGCTAGAAAGTCGGGAGCTGGGAGTCGGGGGACGCGGACCATTCTGCGTCCCCTTTTTTGTTAGCTTTTGAAACCTGCAGGGCAGGGGTTTCGTCCTTTTGCTCTCAGCTCCCAGCTCCTAGCTCACCTGGAGGTAACCATGACCAAATCAACCCTGTTCGATCGCTTGAATCAGGAGCTGGAGGCCTTCGGGAAGAAGGCCCAGGCCGCTCTGGACGAGGGCAAGCTCCAGATCGAGCTGCTTCGGGTTCGCCGCCGGCAGGACAACGCCGCGCGAGAGCTGGGCCTCATCTTTCACCGGCGGGAACGCGGAACTCCGGTCGAGGCGCGCCGAATCGACGCGCTCCTGCTGCGGCTCGACGATCTCCAGAGCGAGATCGCCAGGTTGGAGCAACAAATCGCCCAGCGGCGGGCATCGGGCCCGGTTTCGGTGCACCACGCGCCCGCGCCGGTCGGCCCCGAGCCCGGGGAGCCCCCCATCGGAGGTTAGGCCCGGGAGACCTGATCCAGCCGGGGCGCGATCGCGACCCGGATCCGGTCGGGATAGTTGCCGCAGAGTCCGTCCACGCCGAGGCGGACCATCCGGTCCAGATCGCCCAGCTCGTTCACCGTCCAGGCGACGATGGTCCCACCCGCCGCGTGTACCTGGCTGACCAGCTCCTGATCTACCTGCTTCCATTCCTGCCAGAGCACGGTCGCGCCGACGGAGCGCATGACTGAGACCGCATCTCTCAGGTAGGCGCTCAACAAGATTCCCCGGCGGAGCGGCGGCCGGACTTCTCCCAGCCGGTACACGATCCGGTGATCGAAGCTATGGATGGCGTACCGATCGGGGGCCGGTCCGCGATCCAGCACCTCGAGCAGCTTCTGGTCGTGCAGAGCCGGCAGGCTCTTCACCTCCACCCACACGTCCCGGTTTCCCACCAGCTCCAGGATCTCGGACAAGAGCGGAAGCTGTTCTCCGTTGGGGATCTTGAGCTGCCGGGCTTCGCTGAGGGAGAGACCGCCGATCGGGCCGATGCCGGGAATGTCCGGGTCGTGATGAACCACGATGCCGCCGTCCCGGGTGGCGTGGACGTCCAGCTCGATGCCGTCCGCGTCGAGCATGACGGCTCGGCGGAAGGCGGCTCGGGAATTTTCGTATTCGTAGCCGGAAGCGCCGCGATGGGCGATCACACTCGGGCGTCGCATGGTTGAAAATACAGTCGCCAGTCCTCAGTCGTCAGTCTCCAAACGCCGTTACCGGGCGACTGTCGACTGGGGACTGGCGACTCCTTACATTCCCCTCATCCTCACACCTGAGACCCGCTCCTGCTGACGCTCGCTCTCATGCAGCCCGACCCCGCCTGGGCCGATGGGCTGCTCCGGTTCCTGACCAATCCGCTGGTCTCTCCGGTGCTGCTCTCGGTCGGGATTCTCGGCCTGATCCTCGAGATCAAGACCGGCGCCTTCGGCCTGGGTGGGCTGCTCAGCCTGGTCTCCCTCGGCCTCTTCTTCGCCTCCAGCTTCATGCTCGGCCTTGCCGGATGGCAGGAGGTGCTGCTGCTCGGCTTCGGGCTGATCGCGCTTGCCGTCGAGGCGTTCATCATTCCGGGTTTTGGAATCGCGGGGATCGTTGGCATTCTGGCAGTGACCGCATCGGTGTTGCTGGCGCTGGTCGGCAGTCACCCGACCAGCGGCGATGTCGCCCAGGCGCTCGCCGTCCTGGGGGCCAGCCTCTTCATAACCGCGGCGGTGGTGTATGCCTGGCTCCGCCATCTGCCGAACAGCGGTCGGTTCAGCGGACTGCTGCTCAAGGGCGCGGGGCATCGCGACGCCGGCTTCATCACCGCGCCCGCGCGGCCGGAGTTGGTCGGCAAGGACGGCACCGCGATCACCGATCTGCGTCCGTCGGGTACCGCCCGGATCGGCGAGGAGCGGATCGACGTGGTCACCGAGGGCGAGTACGTCGCCCAGGGGAGCCGGGTGCAGGTGGTGCGGAGTGATGGGTATCGGCATGTGGTGAGGGGAGTCGACAGTCGTCAGTCCCCAGTCTCCAGCGAGAGCTCTCGCGAGGGAACTGAGGACTGACTTCTGGCGGCTGAGGACTGGCGACTGACGACTTACGACTTCTTCATAGGACCCCCATGGACGACTCCCTAAGCCTCGGCCTGGTGCTCGCGCTGTTTTTCATCGCCTTCATCTTTGCCGTCATCTTCTTTCGGTTCATTCCCATCGGGCTCTGGATCCGGGCGGCGGCCTCGGGCGTGCGAGTCTCCTTCCTCACCCTGTTCGGCATGCGCTTTCGCAAGGTGAGCCCGGCCGCCATCGTGGATCCGTTGATCACCGCGCGCAAGGCGGGGCTCGATCTGACCATCGATCAGCTCGAGATCCACTACCTGTCGGGCGGCAACGTGCAGCGGGTGGTGAACGCGCTCATCTCTGCCGACAAGGCGCAGATCCCGCTCACCTTTCAGCAGGCAACGGCGATAGACCTCGCCGGCCGGGACGTGTTCGAGGCGGTACAGGTGAGTGTGAATCCCAAGGTGATCACCACGCCCAAAGTCGCCGCCATGGCCAAGGACGGCATCCAGCTGCTCGCGCTGGCCCGGGTGACGGTTCGGGCGAACGT
>DATKJJ010000087.1:0-3098 GCA_035543695.1 Gemmatimonadales bacterium
GATGGCGAGAAATTCGGCGGCTGGCCCGGCACCAAGGAGTGGGTGTATGAACGGGGCTGGCTGGACCGGTTCATGGGCACGATGAGCGAGTTGATCGAAGGCGGAGAGGTTGAGCTCAGTACCCTAACGGCCGCCTTGGAGCACGTCCCCAGTGGCGGGATTGCATACCTCCCCAGCGCCTCATACCGGGAAATGGAGGGGTGGTCTCTCCCTCCCGATGCAGCGCTCCGGCTGATCCGGCTCGAACGGGACCTGGGCGAAGCACGCATATCGGGCCCTGATGGGCCCCTGATTCGGGGCGCCCATTGGCGAAATTTCCTGGTCAAGTATTCCGAATCCAACCGGATGCACAAGAAGATGCAGGCGCTCTCACTGCTGCTCCGCGACGCCGGCGACTCGCCGCTGGCACGCCGCGCCATCGGACGAGCCCAGTGCAACGATGCGTACTGGCACGGCGTCTTCGGCGGGTTGTACTTGCCCCACCTGCGAGAAGCGATCTGGCGCAATATCTCTCTGGCGGAACAGGAGCTGCGGAGGGGCCAGGCCTTGGAGGCCGAGGTATGGGACCTCGACGGCGACGGCCACGAAGAAATCTGGGTGCATTCCGATCGTTTCTCAGCGATCGTGAGTCCCTGGCGCGGGGGAGCTCTCGAGGAATACACCCTTTTTTCCACCGCAACCAACTATGCCAATACGTTGACCCGGCGACGGGAAGCGTATCACGATACCGCCCTGGAGCAGCGGGCGGAAACCCAAAGCCATGAAGATGGGACGCCCAGCATTCACGATATCGAAGAGGGGATTCGGCTCGACCAGCACCCTCCTGTTGACCCCGACGATCGCGCCCTATTCGTCGATCGAGTGCTCTCCAGCTCATTGCAGCGGGAGCAGTTTGCCTCGGGAGATTACCGGCCGATCAAGTCGTGGGCTCGCTGCCGCTATACCGCCGACCTCAAACACGAAGCCGATGCAGTGGACATCAGGCTGAAGGGAGACGGACTGGCCAAGCAGTTTCGGTTTTTGCCGGACGGGAGCGTTACGGTGAGGTACACCTGGGAGCAAACAGTCGGTCAGCCCAGCGACCTGTTCACCACCGAGCTCTCGCTCTTTGCTCCGCTTCCTCTCCTCGCAGAGCCAGCGGCGGACATCTGGACCTTTCCCATCGAGACGGTAGCCAAGTCTGAACGGGGGCTGGACCGTACCCGTCAAGGAGAGTCGTTTACCCTCCGATGGCCGGTTGAGGTTGGTACGGCAACCATCGAGATTCCGGCGACGCCGGCCCAGTCACTGGAGCCCGCCGTCGCCGCCAAGATCGGAGATCTGAGCTAACCTGACCAGCGGGGCCTTCCCACTACGACGGCGGAACCAATACTCCGGCAGCGCAAGTGCTACAAATGCCATGGGTAGTATGGGCATGGTGCTGACGCTCCATAAACTGCTCCATCGCCAGCCACTCGTCTCCAGCCCGAACCCGACGACACCAGGCGCAGATCACCACCAAGGATTCGAGATATTCAATCCGGCGAAATGCTCGGTAGTTGATGGTGACGACCACCACTCCGACCGCCAGGGCAAGCGCGGACTCGAGCAGGCCCTCACCCGGCCGTAACGGTGTGGCCGTGGTACCAAAGAGCAGTCGTGGCAGGTCCAGAATTTCGTCCAGCCATATGATCACGATAATGAGGAGAAATCCTGCCGCTTCCAATGCCAGCGTGTAGCGGAATACCGCGCCTCGGAGCGTCACGAGCCTTGGCCTCAATGAGTGTTCGAATGACCTCCCGATGGGCCAGGTGAACTGACCCGGCCTGAACAGATAATATGATGCTCACTAGACGGCTGTAGTCTCCCTCCACCATCCACCGTAACTCCTCCTCTCGACGCACAGCCACGTCAGGCATCCGCAGATGAGCTGCGGTGCAAACTCTTGCGATGCCGCCGAGCATGGACCGGCGAATGGCGCGTGTCTTGCCCCCGCTGCCGCCATCCCCAACCCATGTGGGCCTAAATGTTCAGCAACAGTTCGGTTCGGCCTGTCCGAATGCAACACGCGTTCGCGGTTTGCGGGTCGCTGCTGCTGGCGGCCTGCGCCTCCAAGTACTCCCAGGTTCCGGCTCGGCTCGACCTGGCCCCGTATGGCCGCATTGCCCTGGTCACGTTTGCGGCGGATCGGCCGAATGATCCCATGAGCACACTGGCAACCCAGCAATTTGCCGAGGCGCTGCTCGCAAACCAGAACGGTTTCGAGCTGCTCGAGCTCGGATCGACCGACACTTCACTGAAAGCGCTTCCGCCTGCGACCGACGCGGTGGCATTGGCTCAGGCTCTTGGCAAGCAGAAGAACGTCCCGGCCGTGTTCGTCGGTACGCTGAAGTTGTCGCAGCTGAAGCCTCATGGTCACATCGGCGTATCGGGCATGAACGTGCGGGCCGCCGTGTCGGCCGAGCTCACCGTGAGGTTGCTGTCGACCAGCACCGGAGGGACCGTCTGGCGCTCAAGCTCGACGGCAAACGGTACGGTGGGACAGCTGAACATTTCGGACCGGCTACCCTCGATTGCGATGCGGGACAAGGAAGAGGCGTACGGTGAGATCGTGCGTCAGTTGATCGTGGACGTTACTCGGGATCTTCGTCCCACCTGGATCAAGCAGTAGCGCGCCGAACGGTCTCTTCGTCCAGGCGAGCCCGAATGGCCGCCAACAACGGGTCTGCCGCGGTGTACTGCTGCCCATAGGCGAGATTGAAAGCGTAATCGAAGTCGGGCGGGTTTTTCCCCTGGGTGTGTTGCAGAATGGTCTCCAGCTTGTCCAGCCCTTTGGCCAGCTTCGCTTCGGGGGAGCTGGCCGCCTCGTAGTCGTCCCATAGCTCGACAATCTCACGGCGCAAATCGGGCGGGAGCGGCTGGCTGAGCTCCAGCAGATCCGCTCGTTCATGGCCGGCCTTGGGCGCTCCCGCTGACTGCAGCGGCGCCGGCACGTCGCCTCCGAGGGCTTCGCCCAGGTCGTGGATCAGACACATCTTGAGCAGCCGTGCCAGATCGATTCCCGGAGTGCGGCCGTAGAGCAGCATTGCCATGAGTGCCAGGCGCCAGGTGTGCTCCGC
>DATKJJ010000088.1:0-2570 GCA_035543695.1 Gemmatimonadales bacterium
ATCGTGAGCTCAGGGCTGCAGAGGAGAGCGGAAGGTTCAGCGGCGAGCGCTGGATCGTTCGACAGGATGGCACGCGATTCCCCGCTCTGGTCTCACTGGCCAGCGTGCTCAACCGGCAGGGGGAGCTTCGCGGATTTTCCAAGAAAGTGCATGATCTGACCGAAAACAAACGGGTCGAGGAGGAGCTGGGCCGGAGCAGGGAGGCACTCGATCTCACCAACGAAGCTGCCGGCCTCGGCACCTGGGATCACGATGTCCTGACCGGCGAATTGCATCTGGACGCTCGAGCCAAGGCTCTGTTGGGCTTCCCGCCCGAGGCTCCGACCTCGTATCGCGCCTGGACCGCGGCCATCCATCCGGACGATCAACCGGCTGCAGAAGAGGTATTGGACCGAGCGCTGCGCGAGCATCAGCCATTCTCGACTGAATATCGGATCGTCTGGCCGGATGGCAGCATCCACTGGCTCGCGGTCATCGGCCGGGCTAGCTACAGCCCCAGTTCCCAGAGACCGATGCGGATGAGAGGCATTCTGCTGGACATGACCGAACGCAAGCGGACGGAGGAGCGCTTGCAGGAGTTCATGCGCCTGGAAGCCATCGGCCGGCTGGCAGGCGGTATCGCCCACGACCTGAACAACATGTTGGTGGCAATCCTGGGCTTTAGCGATCTGCTGGCGCAAAGCCTGGTGCCTACCGACCCGCGACTGGAGGACGTGCGCCAGATCAACGACGCAGCCGAGCGATCCGCCGAGCTCACGCGCCAGCTCCTGGCCTTTGCCCGCCGCGAGCTGATCCAGCCGCGCAAGCTCGACCTCAATGCCATCGTCCGCTATGCGGGAGGAATGCTGCGTCCGGTCCTGGGAGAGAATATCAGCCTTGTTCTGCAACTCTCATCCGAGGTCGGACCGATCCACGCCGATCCCGGGCGAGTCGAGCAGATCCTCATGAACCTGGTGCTGAACTCCCGAGATGCCATGCCGCGCGGCGGCCAAGTCACCGTGGAAACAGCCGGAGTAACCCTGGAGCCGGACGGCTCGCCGTGGCAGCAGCAGTCAGAAGCCCCGCCATCAGGTCGTTACGCCATGCTGGCTGTTGCCGACACCGGCCATGGGATGGATCCAGACACGCTGCAGCACATCTGGGAGCCCTTCTTTACGACGAAGCCGGCCGGCAAGGGTACCGGTCTCGGTCTCTCGGTGGTGTACGGGTCGGTCAAACAGAGCGGCGGCTTCGTCTGGGTGAACTCGGAGGTGGGCCAGGGGACCGTTGTGCGGGTCTACTGGCCACTGCTGGCCCAGGAGATCGAGCAGCCGGCGCCGGCTCTCGCGCCAAAGCCGGCCGAGCGGGGTAGCGAGACGCTATTGGTAGTGGAGGACGAGCGGGTAGTGCGAGCGCTGATCGTACGCAGCCTGACCGGCCTCGGCTACCAATGTGTGGAGGCCGGCAATGCCGAGGAGGCACTGTTGGTACTGCAGCAGCTCGAGCACATCGACCTGGTCATTACCGATGTCGTGATGCCCGGAACCAGCGGCGGCGATCTGGGGTTGCTCCTGGCCGACCGATACCCTGCCCTGCCGGTGCTCTACACCTCGGGCTTTGCGGACAACGATATCGTCCGCCGGGGCCTGCTCGACGCTGGGCGTCCCTTCCTTCAGAAGCCATTCGCGCCACGGGAGCTTGCCCGCAAGGTGCGAGAGGTCCTGGAGTCACCCGCGGTGCAGGAGTCGCAAGTGCAGAGAGCGTAGGAGTGCCGAGCCTTCTCGATGCCTAGGTGACGAGTATCCGGCCGGTCATGAACGGGTGGGGCTGACAGTGGTAGGGGAATTCTCCTGCGGTGGGGAAAGTCTGGGTGAACCGGTCGCCGGGAGCGAGCAGGGGTGACGACCACTCGCCGCCATCGGCGGTGCTGGTGTGGTTGTCGGTATCGCAGTTGACCCAGGTGACCCGGCCGCCTGCTTGCACCTGCACGTCGCCCGGTTGAAACGTGAAATCCTGAATCACCACGATGGTGGATCCCGGAACGTCCGGCCCCAGCGGGAAGCTGCAGGTGCCCTCGGCCACCGCTGTCGTCGCCGCGTGCTCGGAAAAGCAGCCGGCCAGTGCCGCGCCGGCCAGAACGGCGATCAACCCAAGCGTCGCCAGAGCTCGCCCGGTAGTGATCAGGGAGCGCAGGGTGGGAGGAAAAGGGGTCTTGAACATCTGGAGCCGACTTGAAGGTCGTTAGCGATTCAGGGAGCTAGACCGCTCCAAGCAAGCTATCACGGTACAAGACCGGCTGCACCTGGCCGCCTAGCGTGTCATCGAAGCGCCTAGCGACCAGCCGATAAAGGGAGGCGGTATGAACCGTTTGACGATACCGAAGGTCGTCCCTGCGGCCCTGTTTCCACTAGTCCTGTCCTGCGGCGACGACAACAATGGGACCTCGGGGGACGCAACCAGCTTTACGGCCACCCTGACCGGGGCCAACGAGGTTCCAGCGGTAACTACGACCGCGACTGGCACCGCCACGTTTACCGTCAGCGGCGGCCAGATCACGTATACCATCAACGGCATTAATCTGACGAACGCCG
>DATKJJ010000089.1:0-2471 GCA_035543695.1 Gemmatimonadales bacterium
ACCACCGTCGCCCTGCTCAAGCTGAACGCGGTGGTAGGGCTCAAGGGCACGGTGGAGACCATCGACGGGAAGGACACGCTGACCAAGGTTGGGATCACCTGCGCGCTGTGCCACTCCACCGTGAACAATTCGGTGCAGGCCGGCATCGGCCAGCGGCTGGACGGGTGGCCCAACCTCGATCTCAATGTGGGAGCGATCGTGGCGCTCTCGCCCGCGCTCACCGGGGCGCAAAAGGCGGTGTACAACTCGTGGGGACCGGGCAAGTACGACGCCCGGTACAACTTCGACGGGCAGAACGATCCCGCGGTGATTCCGCCGGCCTACGGGCTGGATGGAGTCAACAGCGTGACCTACACCGGCGACGGCGACCGCCTCGCCTACTGGAATCGCTATGTCGGCGTCACCCAGATTCACGGACATGGCTCGTTCGCGGAGCCGCGGCTCAACATCAGCGTGGCCAACCCGCCGGATCAGATCGAGAGCAAGCTTCCGGATCTCGAGAGCTATCAGCTGAGTCTCACCAAGCCGGCCCCACCGCCGGGAACGTTCGATGCGGCTGCGGCCGCGCGGGGACAGGAGGTATTCAACGGGCAGGGACAGTGTGCCACCTGTCACGCCGGAGCCACCTACACCGACGCCAACACCCGGCTGCATCCCACCAGCGAAGTCGTCACCGATCCGAACCACGCCGAGCGGAGCGCCACCGGGATGTACCGCACCACGCCGCTCCGGGCGTTGTGGCAGCACGCCCCCTACTTCCACGACGGCAGCGCGGCGACGCTGAATGACGTGGTGGACCGCTACGACTCCGCGAAGAACCTGCAGCTCACGCCCGCCCAGAAGGCCGACCTGGTCGAGTACCTGAAGTCCCTCTAACGACACGGACCGGGGGTAGCTTTGGCGAGTGACGACTCGCCAGCTCCTGCCACCGGTTGCCCTGCTGGTTGCTCTCCTCGCCGCACCCGCGGATGGGGAGAGTCAAACCAGCCGCGCGCCGCTTCGGCTGCTGGCGGAGCTCCCGCTACCCGGCGGCCCCGGGCGTTTCGATTACCAGAGCCTGGATCAAAGCGACGGAAGGCTGTACATCGCGCAGATGGGGGCCGGCCGGCTCTTGGTGTTCGACACCAAGACCGATCGGGTGATCTCCAGTTTGCCCGGCTTCCCCCGAGTCACCGGCGTGCTGGCGGTGCCTCAGTTGCATCGCGTGTACGCGTCTGCCGCCGGGAGGCACGAGCTGGTGGTGCTGGAGTCGCCGTCGCTTCGGGTCAGGAGCCGAATTCCCGACATCCGATTTCCCGACGGCATCGCGTACGCTCCCGAGGCGGGCAAAATCTTCGTGTCGGATGAGTTCGGCCAACGCGAAGTGGTGGTGGATGCCCGAACGGACGGCACAATCGGCGTCGTGGCCCTGGGCGGTGAGGCAGGCAACACCCAGTACGACTCGGTGGGCCGGCGGATCTGGGTGGCGGTTCAGACCCGGAACCAGCTGGTGGCGATCGATCCCGAGTCGGACCGTATCGCGGGACGCTACGATCTCCCGGGCGCCGACCACCCGCACGGGCTCCTGATCGACGCGGCGCACGGGCTGGCGTTCGTCGCCTGCGAGGGGAACGCGAGACTGCTGGTGTTCGATCTGACTTCGCTGCGAGTGACGGAGAGTCATTGGGTGGGAGACGATCCGGACGTGCTGGCCTACGATCCGGGATTACAGCGGTTGTATGTGGCGGCGGAGTCGGGCGTGGTCACCGTCTTTCAGCAACGGGGGCCGGCCCTGCAGCCGCTGGGCGAGTACCGGGCGCCGGCGGCGCACTCGGTGTCGGTCGATCCGGCAACCCATCGGGTATATCTGCCGCTGGAAAACGTCGGAGGACGGCCGGTCCTCCGGATCCTCTCGCCCCAGTGAGATGGCCGCTCAGGCCGCCAGCTTGGCCTGAGCGCTCTCGTCCGGCGGCTGGATGGCCTGAGCTCGCTTCCGCTCCAGGTCTGCGGCGATCAGGCGCTGGGCCAGGAGAATCGACGCCTCCACGGTGGCGGCGGCCGGAAGCCCCGGGTAGGCCTGATCGAGCGGGCTTTCGCTGTCTATGATGTCCATCGTCGGGTCTCCTGCGCGCCGGTCCACAACCAGCGTGGGACCTGCACCGCACCAGAGTTAGGTGAAACCACTCTCTACAACGAATCGGGACAGACGGGGGTAACGCATCGAGCGTGCCATGTCAGGCGGTCGGGCGGTCAGGCGGTCGGGCGGTCAGGCGGTCAGGCGGTCAGGCGGTCAGGACAGTTTAGTTTTACCCCTCACAATCCTCCGAATAACTGATAGCGTAACGTGCATGGGAACCTGGGGCACCGGGCTTTTCTCCAGCGATATGGCGCGTGACATCCGCGACTTTTACCGGGAGCGGATTGAAGACGGTATCGAGGACGCCGAAGCGACTCGCCTGACCCTCGAGAAGTTCCGGAGTTACCTCGACGAT
>DATKJJ010000090.1:0-3425 GCA_035543695.1 Gemmatimonadales bacterium
ATCGTAGAGAGCTCCAGGGGATCGCTGATGTGCTGGGGGCCTTCGTCCATGTCGCGCTGACCGCGCGCGGCGAGCTTCACTCAGGTGCGTTCACGAGCCTGAAAAAAGCCCAGCGCCGCGGCCGACAGAGGAATTACGAGCAACATTCGCCAGCCACGCGCGACATCAGCGTGGATGAGCATAGCCGCCGCAGCCAGGCTGGCACCCAGGAGCACCACTCCGAAGGCGAGCCGCTTGCGACGCTCCTGGGGACCGATGTTGGCGGTGACGTTGGGCATCAGATCAGATCCGGATCCGTTCGGCATTATCCTCCCGGCTTGGCCGGCCGTCCCGGAGGGATTTTCTTCTCTGCCCGACCCTTCACGTAGGCGTAGACTGCCTGAATCTGGTCGGGGGTCATCGTTCCCTTGAATGCGGGCATTCCCCGATGGGGGCGCCCTTCGCTCACAACTTGGCTGAATTTTTCCGGCGTGTCGATCGGACCCCCGGGAGCCAGCGACACCAGCAGATTGGCCGCCACGGGATTGGGCAACGCGTCCTGACCATGGCACCGGGCGCAGTTCACGCTGTACTGCCGCCACCCTTCGTACTCGGTCGGGCTCACCTTGGGAGCATTTTCCGGCTGATCACCAGCCGGCTTCTGCGGCGCCGCGGGGGGAGTGTCGATCGCGAAAGACTGCGAGAGCGTTGGAGAAGTGGCAACCGAGGTCCGCAATCCGGAGCCGAAGCCGGTCAGGATTCCACCCGACAGCAACGCCACGCCAATCGGAGATATCATCCGCCGGACTTCACGGCTGGGCGTCCCGGATGGATCTTGGCATCACTCCGACCCTTCACATACGAGTAGATCGCCTCGATAGTGGGCATTTCCATCCCAAGAGCACACCATGAGGGCATCCCCTTGGGCGGGCGGCCGGCGCAGACCGTTTGAATGAAGAGCTCCTTGGTGTTGATGGGGCCGTCCGGCCTGAGCGACACGATGAGATGAGGGGCGATGGTCGTGCCCTGCGCGTCTTCGCCGTGGCAGCGGGCGCAGTTCAGGTTGAACTGCTTCCAGCCGGTGTACACCTGCTGGGGGACGGTGTCCAGCGGCGCCGTGTGGTACGCATCGCGCAGAGGCGCACCGGCGTCTGCTGTCTGCGAGGGGGCTGCTGGGCTCTCCGGCGGCGGCGTCCCCGAGGAGGTACTGGTATCAGAGTGCTGAGGGTTGGCCTGGGCAGGAGGTTTGGGCTTGGCTTTCGGGGGAGCTGGCTTTGGCGCAGCCGGCTTGGTGGCGACCACCTTGGCGGTATCGGCGCGAGCTGTGGTCGATTCGGATCGGATCATGGTCGAGGTGTCTCGTGCCTGAGCGCTGGTGTCGCTCGATGTTCCGACCGCCGTGTCCGCAGCTGAAGACGGGGTTGTATCCCGCGATACCACGCCGGAACGCTGTTCGCCCCCGCAGCCCGCGAGGCCCGCCAGCACGAGCACGCCTGTCAGCGAGCCCGTGCGTCCCCCCAGGGTCCAATGCTTCCGCCAAGCACCAATCATGTGAGTCACCCCCTCCTCTCCGGTGGTCGTCGAGCGCGTCGTGTGATGATCCAAGATCGTCTGCCAGCTCAAGTTGCTAGGTGACGCAGGTCACGAGAACGGTGCATGAATTCGGGCCCCAAATTATTATCCCGACATGACGCAGAATCCGAACACTGTGACATTGGGACTGGTGCAGATGCGTTGCACGCCGGAGCCTTCCCGGAACATGGCCGCGGCCGTTCGGGGGGTGCGAGACGCGGCGGCGCGTGGAGCCCAGATTGTCTGCCTTCAGGAGCTGTTCCGCAGTCAATACTTCTGCCAGACCGAGGACCACGGCTGCTTTGATTTGGCCGAGCCGGTACCGGGGCCCTCAACCGAGGAGCTGGCGGCGCTGGCTGCGGAGCTCGGGGTGGTCATCGTGGCGTCACTGTTCGAGAAACGAGCCCAGGGCATCTACCACAATACTGCCGCCATTCTCGACGCCGACGGACAATACCTGGGGAAATACCGGAAGATGCACATCCCGGACGACCCCCAGTACTACGAAAAGTTCTACTTCACCCCCGGTGACCTGGGCTTCCGCTCCTGGGACACTCGGTTCGGGCGTATCGGCGTGCTGGTGTGCTGGGATCAATGGTATCCCGAAGCGGCTCGGCTCACCGCGATGAGCGGAGCCCAGATTCTGTTCTATCCCACCGCCATCGGCTGGTTACCGGCCGAAAAGCAGGAGCATGGCGCGCAGCAACAGGCCGCATGGGAAACCATCCAGCGGAGCCACGCCATCGCCAATGGAGTCTACGTCTGCTCGGTGAATCGGGTCGGCTTCGAGGGAGCGGCGGACGCCGGAATCGAGTTCTGGGGCGGCAGCTTTGTCTCCGATCCGGGAGGCCGGGTGATCGTAAAGGGAGGTACCGGAGAAGAGATCCTGATCGCTCAGTGCGACCTCTCCAAGGTAGACGCGAGCCGCACCCACTGGCCGTTCCTGCGGGATCGTCGGATAGACGCCTACGCCGATCTCACCAAGCGCTATCTCGACTGAAAGCACGACCTCCACGCCCGCTCAGCTGGGCTACCGGATGCCGGCCGAGTGGGAGCTCCACCGCGGCACCTGGCTGAGCTGGCCTCATAAGGAGGCGTCGTGGCCAGGGAAGTTCACTCCAGTTCCGCGGATGTTTGCCCGGATGGTCGGTCTCCTGGCCGACCGTGAGGAAGTCCACATCAACGTGGCCGGGCCCGCGATGGAAGACGAGGTCAGGCGACTTCTGGCCGATTGCGGCACCGACACCGGCAACGTGCTCTTCCACTTTCACCCCACGAACGACGCCTGGTGCCGAGACCATGGACCGATCTTCGTTCAGCGGCCGGATCCGGAGCATCCTCAGGCCATCATCGATTGGGGGTTCAACGCCTGGGGTGGGAAGTATCCGCCGTACGATCTGGATGACGTCATACCTAGCCGGATCGCCGACGAGCTGAGCCTTCCCGTGTTCCACCCCGGTATCGTGCTGGAGGGTGGCTCCATCGATGTGAACGGACGGGGAACGCTGCTGACCACTGAGTCCTGCCTGCTCAATCCCAACCGCAATCCTGAGCTGACTCGCCCGGAAATCGAACAGTTTCTCCGGGCCTACCTCGGCGTGCGCCACATCCTGTGGTTGGGCGACGGTATTGCCGGCGATGACACCGATGGCCACATCGACGATCTGACCCGGTTCGTTGACGACCGGACAGTAGTCACTGTTGTGGAGGACGATCCGTCCGACGAAAACTACCAGCCGCTGCAGAAGAATCTGGAGCGGCTTCAGGACATGACCGACCAGGACGGACGTCCGCTGCGGGTGGTTACCTTGCCGATGCCACGCGGGGTGTGGCACGATGGCCAGCGATTGCCGGCCAGCTACGCCAACTTCTAC
>DATKJJ010000091.1:0-4738 GCA_035543695.1 Gemmatimonadales bacterium
ACTCAGTGCCATGAGCGCCCTTTCGGCACTGCTGCTGTTCTCGACCCTGGTCAGGGCGGCGCCCGCCCCGCGGCTGGTCTCTACCGATGAGCTGGCTTCCTGGCTGAAGAAGGGCCCGGTGAACATCGTCGACGTCCGAACTGACGTGTTCATCTACCTGAAGGATCACCTCCCCGGCGCGGTGTATCTCAACCCCGAAACGCTGCGGGCCAGTGACGGCGGGATTCCGGTGCAGCTCCTGAGCGCCCGAGCCTACAGCGAGCTCTTTTCCCGCATGGGACTCAGCTTCAGCAAGCCGGTTGTGATCTACAGCGCAGGAGAGACCCGGAACATCGATGCCACCTTCGTGGCCTGGCTGCTCGCCGGGTTCGGCCACCCTCGGGTGTATCTGCTGAACGGAGGCTACTTCAAGTGGCAACTGGAACAGCGGCCTCTCGCCCGAGAGTACCCGAAGATTGCCGCGGTGGATTTTCCCATCGGCTCGTTCCGCCCGGAACGCGCTTCACTCGAAGAGGTGAGGCGGGCAATCACTGACCACAGTGCCATGCTGGTTGATGCGCGGCCGCCGGATCAGTACGCGGGACAGGCGGGCGCCCAGATGCGGAGAGGTCACATCCCTGGAGCCATCAACCACTACTGGCAGGACGATCTGACGCAGGAGGGCTTTGGGCACGTCTGGAAGTCGACGGCAGAGCTGAAGGCCGCTTACGCCAAACAAGGCATCACGCCCGAGCGCAACATCATCGTGTACTGCAACAGTACCACCGAAGCCAGCCACATCCACTTCACCCTGCGATATCTGCTGGGCTATCCGAGGGTGCGCATTTATGTCGGGTCGTGGACCGAGTGGGCTGAGCGCGCGGACCTGCCGGTTGAGGTGGGGCAGCGGGGCAGGGTGGCAGCAGGGCAGTAGCGCCCCGCCGCCACGTCAATTCATCGCAATACCACTCCGGAGCTGACCGGGGCGCCAGATCCTTCCGTTCTTCATGATCCACTCGACCGAATCCAGATTGTCGATGTCCGCCAAAGGATTCTTGCTGAGGAGCACCAGATCGGCGTAGTGTCCGGTCTCGATGGTGCCGAGCCGCTGGGCGGCTTCACCACCGATAGCGCGGGCCGCGTCGCGGGTGGCCGCGAGCAGTGCCGCGGTGGGCGTCAGGGATATGGAGTCCACCAGCAGGCGCAGCTCTCCGAACAGTGACGCTCGCTCGTTGGATGGCCCGTAGGCTACGTGATCACTGCCCGCGCTGATCCGCACCCCGCGGCGCACCGCTTCGCGGGTGACTTCCATTCCGAAGCCGGAAGCTGCCCGGACGTATTCCTCCTGCTCGGAAGGAATGTGCCGGCGCTTGGCGTTGAAGTACGCCACGCTATGCTTTGTGGCGTCCAGGGTGGGCTCGAAGAAGGTACCGAGCCGCGCCATGGAGTCGAGTGCATCCGCGATTCGCGGATCGTGAGCCGCCCCCACGGTGGCCACCTCCGCCGTAGCTACTTGTAGCGTCCCGTCGTTCACCAGTGTATCCCGCTCCTCGGCCGTGAACAGCTCGCCCGCAAGGCCCGCCGCGTGCACGACTCCATCCTGCCCCGCAAGCGCCTGCTCCAGCGCGCTGGCCGGCTGCACCCAGGCGTGCCCCCATACCGGCATGCCGGCACGATGGGCCGCCGCCACCAGCTTGGTGACCGACTCCAGGTCCAGCTGGGCGTACAGCTTGAGGCCCATTGCCCCGGCTTCGCGGGCGATGGCCACGATGGAATCCGGATCATCTGTGCGGTTGTACAGGATTGGCGTCCACCCCAGCGACTGCATCGTCATGGCCGGCGGCTGCCGGAACACGACGCCGCGGGCGGTTCGAGTGCCCTGGAAGCCATTGAAGAAGAACCGGCGCCCCGCCACCAGCTGCATGGCGTAGACCCGGGGCGTGGCATCCAGGGTCCGGACCCGCGCCAGCAGCTCGGCTGGATTGGTCCCCATGTCGCGGACAGTGGTGACGCCCTGAGCCAGAAGGTCCCGCAGGTCGAGCGAGAGCTCTTCAGTGGCGCTGCCGGCCGCGAGGAACAACAGGTCGACGTGACTGTCAATCAGGCCCGGGATAAGCCACTGACCGTTGGCGTCGATGATTCGGGCGCGACGCGGGACCGGGCACTCTCCGGCCGAGCCGGCGCAGAGGATTCGATTACCGCGGATCAGGGTGACCGCATTGCTGACGGGGCCGCGACCGGTGCCGTCCCACAGGGTTGCCCGGACAATGGCAACGGTGGGGTCAGGCGCCGGGGCTTCTCGGAGCGGGGGCGGACTTCCGCCGCAGGCGCTCAAGACCAGCGTCAATGTTAGGACAGAGAAACCCATCGAGGGGAAAAGCTGCATACCGTGCGCTCCTGGCGCTGGCGGGCGACGCGGCACAACAGCCGTCTGGGGGTCGGCACCCACCGGGACCCATCTCAAGATGCGGGGAAAGAATGCGATTGGCCGTGATTTCCGGGGCTACCTGGACCGTGACCAGGAACACTACGCCCGAAGGTGCTAACCCGTTCAGCTTACTCGGAATCCGCTATGCAGCCGGGTGCGTGGCCAACCTCTTTCCCAGTGTAAGACCTCCTCAATAAGAACGTGAAATCAGAAAAACAGGTTCAGGGGTAAAAGAAGGCAAAGCACGTGCCAGAGCCACCAATGGCACGCTGCGCTGGTTGCGAGCCGGCTTTCCGCTCTCTAGTCTTCCCTTGTGCCCCTTCCCCCTCTCCGTCGGCCCCGCCGCCGCAGGCTTACGCCGGCCATGCGCCGCCTCGTCCGGGAGCACGAGCTCTCCCCCGCCGATCTGATTCAGCCCCTGTTCGTGGTTCATGGCAGCCGGGTGGAGCGCGAGATCGGCTCCATGCCCGGAGTGTTCCAACTCTCGGCCGACGAGAAACTGGACCGGGAAATCGATGATATCCGAAGCCGTGACATCGAGGCGGTTATTCTTTTCGGCCTGCCTGCCACGAAAGATGAGATCGGCAGCGAAAATTTCTCCGATGACGGGATCGTGCAACGGGCGCTGCGTCGCATCCGGGAACGCCATCCAGACCTGCTCCTGATCACCGATGTCTGCTGCTGCGAGTACACCAGCCACGGGCACTGCGGTGTCATTCGGCAGGGGTCGGTCGACAACGACGCCACACTCGAGATTCTGGGCCGGGTCGGGGTGAGTCATGCGCACGCCGGCGCGGACATCGTGGCTCCAAGTGGGATGATGGATGGGATGGTTGCCGCAATCCGCTCGGCGTTGGATGGGGCAGGCCATCAACAGACGGCCATTCTGAGCTATGCGGTGAAATACGCCAGCGCGTTCTATGGCCCTTTTCGCGAAGCTGCAGACAGCGCCCCTGCCTTCGGCGACCGGCGCCAGTATCAGATGGATCCTGCCAATCTCCGGGAAGCGTTACTGGAGGCCGCTTTGGACGAGGCCGAAGGCGCCGATCTTCTAATGATCAAGCCGGCGCTGGCCTATCTCGACGTGGTCCGCGCCGTCCGGGAGCGAACCCAGCTGCCGCTGCTGGCGTACAACGTGAGCGGCGAATACGCGATGGTGAAGGCCGCCGCGCGTCACGGCTGGATCGACGAGTGCCGGGTGGTGCTGGAGGCCCTGACCGGCATGCGCCGCGCCGGGGCAGACGCGATCATCTCCTACCACGCCAAGGATGCCGCTGTGTGGCTCAGGTCCGCGGGAGCGGCATGACCGATACGCGGATCGCTCCGGGGGCAACCGCCGCGTCGGAGCGGTTGTTCGCGGCAGCGCAGCGAGTGCTCCCCGGAGGAGTCAACAGCCCGGTTCGGGCCTTCAAGGGCGTGGGCGGCGTTCCGCGGTTCATGGTCCGGGGCGAAGGCCCCTGCCTGATCGATGCCGACGGGAATCGGTACGTTGACCTGGTACTCTCCTGGGGACCGTTGATCCTGGGTCACGCCCATCCCCGGGTGCTCGCCGCGCTGATCGAGACAGCCCGCCACGGTACCACGTTCGGCACCCCTACCGAGCTCGAGGTCCAACTCGCTGAACGAGTCGTCGCCACCTTTCCCGGGCTCGACATGGTCCGCTTCGTGAGCTCCGGCACTGAGGCCGTCATGAGCGTCGTCCGGCTGGCGCGAGCCGCCACCGGGCGCCGGTTGATCCTGAAGTTCGACGGCTGCTACCATGGGCATGCCGACGCGCTGCTGGCGGCGGCGGGCTCCGGAGTGGCCACGCTGGGGCTGCCCGACTCACCCGGAGTAACGCCCGCGACGGTAGCCGATACGCTGGTGCTCGCCTACAACGATCTGGCCGCGGTGGAGACTCTCTTCGCGGTGCGAGGAGACGAGATCGCCGCCATTCTGGTGGAACCGGTGGCGGGAAACATGGGGGTGGTACCGCCGGCCGCCGGTTTTCTCCAGGGTCTGAGGAACATCACCCACCGTTACAAGGCGCTGCTGGTCTTTGATGAGGTGATGACTGGATGGCGGGTGCATCCGCAGGGCGCCCAGGTTCTCTATGGGGTCACTCCCGATCTCACCTGTCTCGGCAAGGTGATCGGCGGCGGGCTTCCAGCTGCGGCCTACGGTGGGCGCCGGGATTTGATGGAGCTGGTCGCCCCGGCCGGTCCGGTGTATCAGGCTGGGACGCTCTCCGGTAATCCCATCGCTATGGCAGCGGGCCTGGCCACGCTCGAGGAGCTGCGGCAGCCCGGGCTGTGGCAGCGTGCCGCCGACTGGGCTCAGCGGGCAGGAATC
>DATKJJ010000092.1:0-3591 GCA_035543695.1 Gemmatimonadales bacterium
CTGCGGCGCTTCTCCCGCTCCCAGCGGACCCGCACGGCCGACACCTGATCGCTTTCCAGGGCGGACATGTGACTTCGCACGAAGATGTTCATGTCCTTGAGCATGTTGAGGAGCTGCTCAGGAGCGACGCCGAACTCGGCTGCCAGATCGTGGACTCTCGTTTTAACCACTCATGCCTCCATCAGGAGCGGACGGCTGCCAGCTGCACAATGCCACTGGCCAATGCGCGATCCCGTACGCCTACCGCCATGACCGGCGGCTTTCCCAATTGCGCGCCGATCGCTGCGGCACGCGGCCCCGGCATGAGCTGTACCCCCTTGGCACGAGCCAGCCGGACCACTTTGTCGACCGCGCGTGGGCTGGCGTCTTCCGCCACGACCACGCACCAGCACTTTCCTGCCTGCAATTCCCTGCGGACCGCGTCCACCCCGATCACGACCCGTCCTCCGCGGTAGCCCAGCCCGAGCAGGCCCAGCAACCCGCTCATGCCTTCGGCCGGGTTTCCTCTCCGCTGTCCTCATCGGTGAGCTCCGACACAAACGCCATGAGCTGGTCCGAAGTTTCCGCCGTCATCCCCGGAATCTTCGCGATGTCCTCCCGCTCCAGGTCGAGAATGTCGTTGAGCGTCTTGTAACCCGCGCTCTCCAGAATCCCGGTCAGCTCGGGAGAGAGACCTTTGAGCTCGCTGAGCGGCACCTTTCCAGCCATCTCCTCTTCCGGAGGCAAGGGAGCGAACAGCGGGCCTTCGCCTCCCCGCTCCAACCATTCGCGACTGGAGTACAGATCGATCTTCCATCCGGTAAGTTCCGAAGCCAGCCGAACGTTCTGCCCGTTACGGCCGATGGCCAGCGACAGCTGGTCTTCATCCACCACCGCTTGGATCGTCTTGGCCTCGGGATCGGAGAACACTTTGGCGACTCTGGCAGGCGCCAGCGCCAGACGGGCGAACCGCTCGGGGTCGGGAGACCAGGGAACGATATCGATCCGCTCGCCGCCCAGCTCGTTGACCACGGCCTGAACCCGGGAGCCCTTCAGGCCGACACAAGCGCCCACCGGATCGATGGCGTCGTCGCGGGAAATGACCGCCACCTTGGTCCGGCTTCCGACCTCCCGGGCAATAGCGCGGATTTCCACGACCTGCTGCTGGATCTCGGGCACTTCGAGCTTGAACAGAGCCTTCACGAACAGGGGGTCGCCCCGCGAGAGGATGAGACGGGGGCCCTTGGGCGTCTCTTCCAGACGCTTGAGCACGGCGCGGATGGTGTCGCCCTGATGGAAGTGCTCCCGGTGATTCTGCTCCCGGTAGGGGACGATGGCCTCGGCTTCGCGGAACTTGTTCAGCATGATGACCAGCTTGCCGCGTTCGATCTGCTGGACTTCTCCCGACAGAAGCTCGCCCACCTTGGAGGTGAACTCCTCCCGGATCCGGGCCCGCTCGCCCTCCCGCACCCGCTGGATGATGCGCTGTTTGGCTGCCTGAACCGCCAGCCGGCCAAAATCGACAAAGGGAACTTCTTCCTCGAGCATGTCGCCCACCTGGAAGTCGGGATCTTCGTACTGCGCCTCTTCCAGGGTGATCTGCGCGCTGGGATCGTCCACCGTCTCCACCACCTGGCGGAGACGCACCACCTTGATGGTGCCCTGCAGCTCATCCACGCTGAGCTCGAACCGGACGTTGGGTCCGAACTTGCGTACGAGGGCGGCGTGAATGCCGTCGCGCAGCAGCTCCAGCAGATCGGAACGCTCGAGTTGTTTTGTCGTGGTCAGCTCGCGAAACGCGGCCAACATTTCAGTCGAACCTGCCATCCATTCACTCCGTAGTGGGCGCGTCCGGCGCCCTGCAGTGTGTGGGACGCTCCGCGCGCCCTATCGCCCTCGCCTGCCGAAGGCCTCGGCCTCAGGTATCAACGTGGCCTCCCGAATCTCCTCCAGCGGGAGCGAGATCTCGGATCCATCCTCTCCCCTCACGATGACCCGCTCGTCATCCGGTACCGCCAGGATCTCGACCCGTTGCCGGCCGGTCAGCCCTTCGGCTCGTACCCGAGCTTGACGGCCGATAAACCGGCGCCAATGCTCCGGCCAGCGGAGCGGCCGATCCAATCCCGGCGACGAAACTTCGAGCACGTATCGCGGCCCGACCATGGCCCTGGATTCGAGGAATCGTTCGAGTGACCGGCTGATTCCGGCGCAGTCGTCGGCCGTAATTCCCTGGCCAGGTCGACTGTCGGGACGGTCCACCCGTACCTGCAAGATGGGGCGCTGCAGGGTTCCGGTCCGCCGGAGATCGACGAGCTCAAACCCGAGCCCGGCAATGTGATCGCGTATGGGAACCAACAGCGCGTCGGCAGACATCGGCGGAGAAGGAAAAAAAATGTGGGGGAACTCCCCCACATCGACAGTCGGCCTGAGGAAGCGCCTCCCGGGACAGCGGTAAATATTACTCGCGGTGTGGGTTGGAGGCAAGCGGAGAGATCAGGCCGAGGTAAGCCACCATCCTGCCGTCCTGGCCCCGGGAAGCCCGATGGCTGTAGAAGGATCCTCGGTCATGGGCCGAGCACCACCCGGATCGGCTTACGTCGGCGACGCCCAGGCGGCGGGCCTGCTCGATCAGAACATTACGCAGGTCGAGGTGCCACGGGCCGCTGCCCTCAACCGCCACGCCGCACCCGTTCATCACTTCAGATCCAACCTCATAGCAGTCCCCACAAATGCCGATGCCACAGTGCATTGCGACATCACCTTCCCCAGCCCCTGAGGCAGCCAGCAAAGCCTCTACTCCGCGCTCGAGGATTCCCCCGGCTGTCCCTCGCCAGCCGGCATGCAGCAGGGCAACGGCACGATTCGCCACCGCTAAGTACACCGGCACGCAGTCGGCTACGGTGATGGTCAGCATAACTCCGGGCGAGGTGCTCACCCATCCATCTACGCCCTGGATCTGGATCCAGCCCTCAGCCGGTCCGACTTCGCGGACCTCGACCCCGTGCACCTGATTCCCCAGCACGACGGCGCTGAACCCCGGCATGGCCCGGCGGAAGGCGAGCCACCGGTTCATGACGTCGCCTACAGGCTCCCGGCTCCAGAGCCCCAGATCGAATCCCCGGCCGGCATCGTCCCCCCGACCGGTGATCCCTGCAACCACTCCATACCGCTGCCGCCATCCCGGTACCTCGAACCGCGGGATCGGTCCGGGGACCGGGACTTCCGGCACCGTTGTTGACGTTATCTGAGAGGAATGCGAATCAGCTGAAGACCGTCCCCGCTGCCCCGCCGCTCCGCCGCCCCGCCCACTACCCATCCACCCGCTCGATCTCGGCTCCCAGAGCCCGGAGCCGTTCATCGATGCGTTCGTACCCGCGTTCTATCTGGCCAACATTGTAAATCGTGCTGCGACCTTCGGCCGCCAATGCCGCGAGTAGCATGGCCATACCGGCCCGTATGTCGGGCGACTCGACCGTCCCCCCTTTGAGGGCCGAAGGGCCTGAGATCACTGCCCGATGGGGATCGCAGAGCACGATGCGCGCACCCATCCCGATGAGCTTGTCCACGAAGAAGAGGCGTGACTCGAACATCTTCTCGAAAACGAGGAGCATG
>DATKJJ010000093.1:0-3391 GCA_035543695.1 Gemmatimonadales bacterium
TTTATCCCAGGAACTCGTGGCGACAACTTGAAGCAGTATCTCGAGCGGCGCTCACGCGGTGCGGACTCGGGGAGCAGGGCGGTGGATGGCCGCCCTCTCATCATGCGGAGGGGGACCACCCTGGCCCTGATGGGCGGCGCGCAGATCAGTGGGGAGTTTTGGATGTGGACCTTGATCGTGCCGGCGTTCAGGCGGGCTGCGGTCTGGCAGTGGCCCGGTTCGCCGGTGACTCCCGAAGTTGCCGTTGGCCTCCTGATGTCCATCGCCTTGGTCACGGTGATCATTGCTGCTGCCGTGATGCTTTTCACCGAAGTGGATGGCAGAGGCATTCACCGGCCCGACTGGGCCGGAGGCGACTTTATCCCGTGGTCTTCGGTAACGGGGGTCTCCACCGGAGCGTCACCTGAAGCGCTTACGGTGCGAGCCGGGAAGAAGAAGGTCACTCTCAGCCTGATGCTATTTTGCGATCCCGCCGCGCTGGTCAGCCTCATTCGTAATAAGGTGCCAGCCGATCTGCTAAGGAACATCTAAGGCGCTAGGCGCTCTGACGAGCCAGTAGCAGTTCCGGCTCGACCGGGGCCGATTCGAGGTATCTACCCCGCGCAGCCTCGACCAGCCCGGCGGCTCCCTTGGGCACCACCTTCCGGAAGAGCGGCACGAACTCATCCCACTGTACCAGAATATTCCTGGCTCTGGCGCTCACCGTCTTCTCTTCGTGCTCCCGGATCAGTCTCCGCAGCAGCTCCATATCGGCTGACTCCAAACCGGCCAGCTCAACCATCTCGGGATTGATCCGGCTGGTGAACGTCAGTGCCTCGTCGATGACATATGCCACACCGTTCGACATGCCCGCCCCGAAATTTCGGCCAGCCCGGCCGAGCACCACCACGATGCCGCCGGTCATGTACTCGCAGCAGTGGTTGCCCGCGCCTTCGATCACCGCCACCGCGCCTGAATTACGCACCGCGAACCGGTCGCCAGCCTGGCCCGCGGCGAACAGTTTCCCTCCCGTGGCGCCGTACAAGACCGTACTACCCAGGATGAGATGCTGGTGCGACGCGTGGGCGTACCCCGCCCGGCGGTATGGGCGGATGGTGATCTCCCCTCCGCTCAGCCCTTTGCCGACATAATCGTTGGCCTCACCCTCCAGCTCGAGCTGCACCCCGCGACAGAGAAAGGCGCCGAAGCTCTGACCGGCCGCGCCGGCGAACCGGAGCCGCACCGATCCCGGCGGCAGCCCCGCATCGCCGTTTCGCTCTACGATCGCTCCGGACACGCGCGCCCCCACCGCGAGGTGGTGGTTCTCGATGTGATAGTTGCCGGAGAAGGGCAGGGCACAGTCGAGATACGGCTCCAGGTCACCCAGGATCTCCTCATCCAACGAGATCAGCCCCGGCCGCGTATTTCGCTCCACGGTCCGTCGCAAGGCAGTATTCGAGTGAGCACTCGCCCGCTGCCCAACTGCCCCGCTGCCCAGCAGCGGACTCAAATCCAGCATCTGTGCCCGGGGCATCTCCGGTCGCTCCACGCGCTCGAGCAGATCGTTTCGGCCCACGATCTCGTCTATCGTCCGGAATCCCAGCTCCGCCAGGATGCGGCGTACCTCCTCCGCGATGAAGGTGAAGTAGGCGATGACCTGCTCCGGAGTGCCGCGGAATTTGGCCCTGAGATCCTCCCGCTGCGTCGCGATTCCGGTGGGGCAGGTGTTGAGGTGGCATTGCCGTGCCATGTCGCATCCCATCGCCACCAGCGGCGCGGTCCCGAACCCGTAGCTCTCGGCGCCAAGCATCGCCGCGATCACCACGTCGCGTCCGCTCTTGAATCCGCCGTCGGTCCGAATCTCGATCCGATGGCGAAGCCCGTTGCGCACCAGAGTCGCCTGCGCCTCCGCCAGCCCCAGCTCCCAGGGGGAGCCCGTGTGCTTGATGGAGGAGAGGGGAGACGCGCCGGTGCCGCCGTTGTGCCCGGCGATCAGTACGTAGTCGGCGTAGGCCTTGGCCACACCAGCGGCGATGGTCCCGACCCCACTTTCCGAGACCAGCTTCACCCCGATCCGCGCGCGAGGATTCACCGTCTTCAAGTCGTGGATCAGCTGAGCGAGATCCTCGATCGAATAGATGTCGTGATGCGGCGGTGGCGAGATCAGCTGGATACCGGGCACTGCGTGACGGAGTCGGGCGATGAGCTCCGTCACCTTGTGCGCCGGCAGCTGGCCGCCCTCACCGGGCTTGGCGCCTTGCACGATCTTGATCTCCAGCTCTTCGGCCCGGATGAGGTACTCGGTAGTGACGCCGAACCTGGCCGAGGCTACCTGCTTGATCCGGTTGTCGGCCCGGTCGCCGTTTCCCAGGCTTCGATAGCTGGCTGGATCCTCGCCGCCCTCGCCCGAGTTGGAGCGGGCTCCGATCCGGTTCATGGCGATCGACAGGGTGGTGTGCGCCTCGGGCGACAGGGCACCGAGTGACATGGCGGAAGACACGAACCGCCGGCGGATCTCTCCCACCGGCTCAACCTCAGCGACGGAGATGGAAGTGCCCGCGCGGAAGCCGAGCAGGTCTCGGAGGCTGGCCGGCCGCCGTGCTCCGGTCTTCGCGACGAAATCGGTGTAGGGATCGCTGGCCGCGGGGGTAACACCCCGTTCCGCCCTCGCTCCCGTCGCCTTTTGCAGGGCGACTACGACCGGCGGCGCCCAACCATGGTCCTCACCGTCCTTCCGGAATCGCGCCCGGCCATGATCCGGCAGCGACGCCGCCGGCTCGGGCGAATCGAAAGCTGCCGCATGCCGAGCCATCACGTCCTCGGCGATCTCCTCGAAGCCGATCCCGCCGATGGGGGAGGCCGTTGCGTCGAAGCACCCGGAGACGACCTCGTGGCCCAGGCCCAGGATCTCGAAGATCTGGGCTCCGCAATAGGAGGAGAGCGTGGAGATCCCCATCTTCGAGAGGATCTTGAGCAGCCCCTTCTCCGCGCCCGCCCGATACTGCACCCGAGCCTCTCGCTGATCCTGCCCCGCGGCCCCGCTGCGCCGCTGCCCATCCCTGCCGACCGACTCCAACGCCAGCCACGGATGCACCGCCTCCGCTCCGTAGCCGAACAGTGTGGCAAAATGGTGAACGTCGAACGCGTCGCCTGCTTCCGCGACCAATCCCACCCGCGCCCGAAGCCCGGTGTGCACCAGGTGCTGGCGCACAGCGCCAATCGCGAGCAGCATTGGAATCGGGGCACGGTCCTCGCCGGCCGCACGGTCACTCACCACCAGGATGTGGGCCCCTCGCCTGGTGGCCCGTTCAGCGGCGCGTCGGAGCGCGGTAAGTGCTGGTACCAGAGCGCCGGTACCCTTGGCCGGGTTCCATACGGCATCGAGGGTGACGGTCGAGAAGCCGGCGATATT
>DATKJJ010000094.1:0-3381 GCA_035543695.1 Gemmatimonadales bacterium
CGGCGCTGGAAGCCGGCCGATACGATGTCGCCCGCGGAGCACTGGAACAAGCCGCCAAGTCGCTGGATCCCGACCTCCGCTATCGCGCTCTGTACAACCTGGGTCTGGTCAACCTGCTCGCGTCCAGGGCTGATACCGCGAAGACTGAGGAGCTGCTGGGGCAGGCGGCCGATCGGCTGCGCGAAGCACTGCGGCTGCAGCCGTCCTCGGCTCGGGCTAAATGGAATCTCGAGCTGGCCGAGCGCCGTCAGCCGCCTCCGCCGCCCAACAACAGTGGCGGGGGCGGAGGTGGCGGAGGGAAGCCGCCGTCCAGCGGAGGCCAACCGCAGCCGCCGCCGCCGGCCGCTGCGGAACAACCGAGCAATGGGTTGAGCCAGAGCCAGGCCGAGCAGATTCTCAGCTCGATGGAACGGCGCGAGCGGGAGACCCGGGAGGAGCAGCAGCGGCGGATGCACGGAGCCTCTGCTGCTGGAGTGAAGGACTGGTGAGGTCTCTCGTGGTGTTTCTTGCGCTGCTCCAGGGAGCGCCCGAGCTCCACGTGTCGGTCGACGAGGACCACGTCGCGGTCGGCGAGGAGATTCTCTACACCATCCAGGCAGTGAGTCATTCGTCGGAGCCGATGGATCTGACGGTGGCTCCCTTGAACGGCTTCGAGATCATCTCTCGCAGCGAACGCACCGAAGTCTCATTCTCGTCCGGCCCAACCAGAACCACAGTGCTGGAGATGCGGCTGCGCGCAGTGAGGCCAGGCCGCTGGCAGATCGGCCCTGCTCGAGCGGCCCAGGGCCGTCTGGTCACCGAGGCTGCGGCGATCGTGGTGGACGTGCAACCCAATCCGGTTGCGGCTGCGCCCGCCTTGAACCCGCGACTCAGGACGCTCCTGGAGCGAGCTCCGCCGCCGCCCCGGGGCAAGGCCGCGGTTGCGCTGGTGGTTTCCGCCGACAGCATCAGCGTGGGTGAGCAAGTCGATGTGGTAACGGCGGCGTGGTTTCCTCGCGACCTCCGCTTGCAGCTGCGGCGGCCGCCGACGCTACAGCCACCGGTCATCGATGGAGTCTGGAGTTATCCCCAGTCGGCGCCCGCCGGCATTGCCGCCACCCGGAATATCGCCGGCGGCGCTTACGACCTGTTCGTCGCCCACCAGGTGGTGTTCCCCCTCGTCGCGGGAACCATCGTGGTACCGCCCGCCGTCCTCAAGTACAGCACCCCGCTCGCCCTCCAGTTTTTCAGTCAGGAAGAACGCTTTGCCCTGTCCAGTCTTCCGGAAACGCTGTTGGTGCGCCCATTGCCCACGGCCGGGCGACCCGCCGGGTTCAACGGAGCAGTGGGATCCGGGCTTCGGCTGGAGCGGAGCATCACGCCTCCCACGGCGCACGCCGGTGAAGGGGTCGCGGTCGAGCTTGGGCTGACCGGCGAGGGCAACACCGCACTCTGGCCACCGCCCGAGATTCGTTGGCCCCGCAATGTCCGGGCGTATGTGGACCGGGTCGAGGAACAGGTGACCACGACCGAGGGAAGAGTCGGCGGGGTGAAGACCTTCCGCTATCTGGTGGTGCCCGACTCAGCGGGCCCGCTCAGCTTACCGGCGGTGAATTACGGGTACTACGATCTGGCGGCCCACGGGTACCGCTTCGCCGCGCTGCCGGCAGCATCGCTGCCGGTGTCCTCGACCGACGCGCCGGCATCCACCGCACTGCCGCCTGGCTTGCTGCCCGCCGGCTCCCCCGGATTGGCTTCGCAGATGGCGCGCGACATTCCCGACTGGGGCTGGATCCTGATTTTCCTGATCCCTCCGATTCTGATCAGCCTGAGAGGCAGACCACTCCGGCGACGTGCGGCGGCTCGGCCGGTGGTCGAGACCGGGCTCAGGGCTGCGGAAGAGCGGCTCGACCAGGTCGTGCGCGGACTGGTGCCCGATCCGGACCAGCGGTCGCGGGTGGGACTCGCCGCCGCGGTTCGCGCGGCGGGAGCAGACGGAGAGACGGCGTCACGGGTTGCAGCGGTACGGGAACGGCTGCTGGCCCGGCGCTATGGTCCCCCCGGGCACAGTGCCGAAGACCAGGCGCTGGTACAGGAGGTCGAAGAGCTGGTACGCCGCCTGGGCGATTCGTTGCGCGGGTGGGGAGGACGGGTTGCCCCGATTGTCCTGCTGCTCGGGCTGTTCAGTGCCGGCCTGTATGCGCAGGCCCCGCCGCCGCCCGAGGGCCTGTATGAAGCGGGAGCTCTCCAGGCTGCCGCTGACGGATTCAGCCGACGGGCTGCGCTGGAGCCTACGGTTGCGGCGCACTGGTATGACCTCGGAGCCACCTACTACAGGCTCGGCGCCAAAGGCCGGGCCACCGCCGCGTGGGTTCAGGCCCGGCGGCTGGCTCCGCGCGAGCCGAATGTGCTTCGGGCGCTGCGTCTCACGCCGGCTCCTGACGTGACTTCAGCCCGGATGCTCTGGTCACCTCCGGTTACCCCGGAAGAGTTGTTGCTGGTGGGGGCCTTGGCGTGGTTCGCCGGCTGGATCGGGTGGGTGCTGCGCCCGCGACATCGCGACCGCTGGTCGGCGCTCCTGCTCTTCGCGGCGGTTGCAGCGCTGGGCGGGCTCGGGCTACGGGCCTGGTATCACAGGCCGGTTGCGGTCGTGCTGGACCAGACCACCATGCGATTGTCACCGCATGGCCGCGCTCCGGCCGTTGGTCCACTCGAGTCGGGCGCCGCGGTGCGGATGGTGAGAGCCGATCGGGGCTGGGTGCTGGTTCGCTCGGGCCGGGGGGAGGGCTGGGTGACGGCAGACGCCATCGCCGAGATCAGCGGGTAAATTGCCCGAATGCCACGCTGCATTGCCATTCTGCCTGACGCGGTCGCCGATCAGATTGCCGCGGGTGAAGTCGTCGAGCGTCCAGCCTCCGTGGTGAAGGAGCTGGTGGAGAACGCGCTCGATGCCGGAGCTCGTCACATCCGGGTCGAGCTGGAGAGCGGGGGAAAGGTCCGGATCGAAGTCAGCGACGACGGCAGCGGCATGGGGCGGGAGGACGCGGTACTCTCGCTCGACCGGCACGCCACCAGCAAGGTCCGTTCTGCGGCGGACCTGGTTGGCGTTTCGACCTTTGGCTTCCGGGGCGAAGCGCTGCCCGCGATAGCCTCGGTGTCGCGCCTTACGCTGAGCACCACCGATGGCACCGGTGAGGGAACCGAGCTGAGCGTCAACGGGGGACGGCTGGACCGGGTGAGCTCAGTGGCCCGGCAGCGGGGCACCACAGTTCAAGTTCGCGGACTGTTCTACAATACTCCCGCCCGCCGCAAGTTTCTTCGTTCCGTCGCCAGCGAAACCCGGGCCGCTCACGAAGCGGTTGCTACACTCGCCCTGGCCCACCCGCACACCGGTTTCGAGCT
>DATKJJ010000095.1:0-7474 GCA_035543695.1 Gemmatimonadales bacterium
GCGTTCAGTGGTACCGGAAAGACCATCGGATCCATCTGTCGGCCCAGGATCTCCTTGAGCGGCACGCCCTCCTGTGGGGCTCCGTAGATGACAACCGAAGTTTCCCTGGAGCTGAAGGGCTTGAAGAACGGCAGCCCCTGAATGTGATCCCAGTGGGTATGGGACAGGAGGATATCGGCGGAGAGGATGCCGTTCCGCTGCTTCATCAGCATATGGCCGAGCGGACGCAGTCCGCTGCCGGCATCGAGAATGACCAGCCGGTTGTCGGGTCCGGTAATGCTGATGCAGGCGGTATTACCGCCATAACGTGCGGTCTCGGGCCCGGGAGTCGGGATCGAGCCGCGGGTACCCCAGAACGTCACCTCATGTGTCATCGCGACTCCGGCAGCCGGTGCGGGCTATGTCGCAACCTCTCCGTGTCTGCGGGAGCTCAGCCGTGGCAACAATCACGGCCCATTGGTGACGGTGCTCACGACCTCCGGGCGGCAAGCATCAGGGAGCGTCGATCTTTGAGGGTGATGTCTTTGCGGGTGACCTGGATGATGCCGCGCTCGACCAGATTGCGCATGGTCCGGGAAACCGTCTCCCGGCTGGATCCGATCATCTGGGCGATGGTGTGGTGGGTCAGCTTGCGGGTAATCCGGTCGCCTCCCTCGTCTTCCGACATCCTGAGCAGGAGATGGGCGACCCGGCCGTTGACGTCGAGCAGAACGAGACTCCCGATCTTTTCGTCGGCTCGGCGGAGCCGACGCGAGATCTCTTTCAAAAGCGAGATCGCCACCTCGGGCGAGTTCCGCAGCCGGGCGTGGAAGTCTTCCCGCCTGAGCACCAGCAGGCTGGAATCGTCCATGGCGATGACGTGCGCGGAGCGGGGCTCTTCGTCGATCACGGCCATCTCGCCGAAGAAACTTCCCTCTCCAAGCACCGAGAGGATGACCTCACGGCCATCCTCTGCGATGAGCACTACCTTGACCTGACCCGCTGCGACAAGGAAGAGAGCGTCTCCCGGGTCATCTTCGAACACGATGACGCTGCCCTTGGGATAGCTGCGTTCCCGGGTAAGATCGGCGAACGCGGCCAGGTCGGATTCGCTCAGTCCGGAGAAGAGGGGGACCTTACGGAGGACCTCCATCGGGGACAGTGGCACTCGTGCCTCGCAGACGTGGAAGTGTTTGGGTAGAGCATACTTGGGGCCGGTAGTGGTGTCAATTGAAAAGCCGGTTCCCGTCCCTCACACCTCCCATCCTCTCCCTATCCCAGCTAGATTAACGGCCTTAGCAAACACCATGGAGCAGCAATGAAGGCCGATATTCATCCCAATTACCGCAAGCTGATGGTTCAGTGCGCCTGCGGCAATCAGTTCGAAACGCGCTCGACCTCCACGTCGATCCACGTCGAAGTGTGCGCCCAGTGCCATCCCTTCTTCACCGGCAAGCAGCGCCTGGTGGACACCGCCGGCCGGGTAGACCGGTTCCGCCGGAAGTATCAGAACGAGCCGGCCGCAACGCCCAAGGCGTAAACCATGGAGGCCCGGCTCCGCCAGGCACTGACGCGGGCGGATGAAGTCGGCCAGGCCTTGGCGGACCCCGCCACAGCAAAAGATCCCAGCAAGCTCCGCTCGCTCGGTCGAGAACACACCCGACTGGCTCCCGTCGTCAAGTTGGCAGAACGCCTGGCCCGCCTCGAGCGGGACCTGGATCAGGCGCGGGAGCTGGCCTCCGAACCCGATCCCGAGCTGGTAGCGCTCGCCAAAGCCGACCTGGCTCGACTTCCCGACGAAATCTCCGCCCTGACCGAGGAGCTGCACGAGCTGCTGCTTCCCCGCGATCCGCACGATGACCGCGACGCCATCATGGAGATCCGGGCCGGCACCGGCGGTGATGAGGCCGCCTTGTTTGCTGCCGATCTCTACCGCATGTACCAGCGCTTTAGCGAGCGCCATGGTCTCAAGTGGGAACCGATCTCGGTGAGTGACGGCCTGCTGGGAGGTATCAAGGAGGCGATCGTCGCCGTGCGTGGGGATGAGGCTTACGGGCTTCTGCGCCGGGAGTCCGGGGTGCACCGAGTGCAGCGAGTACCTGCGACCGAGACGCAGGGACGAATTCACACCTCCGCCGCCACCGTAGCGGTGCTCCCCGAGGCCGAGGAAGTCGACATCAAGATCGAGCCTCAGGATCTAAAGATCGATGTGTTCCGGTCCTCCGGTCCCGGAGGCCAAAGCGTGAACACCACTGACAGTGCCGTGCGGATCACCCATCTGCCTACCGGCGTGGTGGTCAGCCAGCAGGATCAGAAGTCACAGCTACAGAACAAAATCAAGGCGATGGAGGTGCTTCGGGCCCGGCTGCTCGACCGCATGCTGGCCGAGCAGGAGGCGGCCCGCTCCCGCGATCGCCGGGCCATGGTGGGCACCGGCGATCGGTCGGCCAAAATCCGAACCTACAACTTCCCTCAGAGCCGGATCACCGACCATCGGATCAATCTCTCGGTGCACAACCTGCCCGAAGTCCTGAATGGCGATCTGGATGACGTGATCACCGCGCTCCGGATGGCGAGTCGTCAGGAGCTGGTCGATGCCTGAGCTGGCCCTCTCGTCGGCGGTGCTGGTGTCGGAAGGGACCGATTCCCTGGGGGGTGCCGGCGTGGCCGACGCCCGTCGGCAGGCCCTTCGAATCTGGGCCGAGCTGCAGGGCATTTCCCTGGGTGAGTCGCTCCTCGCCAGCGGCGTGGTCGTGGACCCTCAACGCGCGGCGCTCTACCGTGATGCCATTCGCCGCCGTGCCGCGGGCGAGCCGCTGCCCCATGTCACCGGCCAGGTGGGCTTCCGCCACCTGACCCTGCAGATCGATGGCCGAGCGCTGATACCGCGACCGGAGACCGAAGGACTGGTGGAGCTGTTGCTCCACCGGGTTCGCAATGGGAGCGTGGCCGATGTGGGAACCGGCAGCGGCTGCATCGCGCTCAGTCTGGCACACGAGGGGGAATTCGGGAGTATTCTAGCGTTTGAGTCTTCGGGCGAGGCGCTGGCGCTTGCCCGGCTGAATCATCAGCTGGTTGGCGCACCCCGCACGGTTCACTTCGTTCGCGGCGATCTCGCAACGGCCGTTGCCCCAGGATCGCTTGACGCAATGATCTCCAATCCTCCCTATCTTACGCTGAGTGAGTACGCGCGCCTGGATCCGTCAGTGCGGGATTGGGAGCCGGCGCTGGCTCTGACCGCCGGGCCCGATGGCATGGAACAGACCACCCGACTGGTTCGAGAGGGGTGGGCCTGGGTTCGGCCTGGCGGATGGATGGCGTTGGAGCTGGACTGCAGCCGGGCGAATGCGGCGGCCACACTGGCCGCAGGCAACGGCTGGCAGAACGTCAGCCTGCATCGGGACCTATTTGGACGCGAGCGGTATCTGCTCGCGCAGAGGAGCGACACACGGTGATCTGGGACAAGGCGCAGGACTTGGGACGGTTGATCGGCCAATCCGCGGAATACCAGGCTCTCAGACGAGCAGAGACGTCGTTGCGAGAGGACAAAGACACGGTGGCCAAACTGGACCAGATCCAGACCCTCGCCCGCAAAGTGGACCAGGCTGTGTCCACTGGTCAAATGCCCGATCAGGCAACCGCCGAGGCTTACGAAACCGCGGTGCGCGATCTCGAGATGAGTCCCACCGGGCAGGCATACGTGGTGGCACGCTCGAACTTCGAGAAGCTGATGCAGAAGGTCAATCAGCAGATCAGTGAGGGCATGGACAAGGGCTCAGCCAGCAGCATCATCACGCTCGGATGAACCGCGCCGGCTTCTTCGTGGTGCTGGAAGGACCTGAAGGCTCGGGCAAGTCCACGTTGCTGAAACCGCTGGCTGAGCGGATGCGGGAGTCCCAGGTAGATCCGGTCGTGGTGCGGGAGCCGGGTGGCACTCGAGCAGCGGAAGCGGCTCGCCAGGCCCTGCTCGATCCGGCCCACTCCGTGGGACCACTGGCGGAACTGTTCCTCTATCTGGCGGCCCGGTCCGATCTGGTTCACAGCGTGATCCGGCCGGCGCTCGGGGCAGGGAAGGTGGTCCTCTCCGATCGCTATTCGCTCTCGACCGAAGCCTATCAGATGGCGGGACGGGGACTCGACCCCGCCCTGGTTCGGATGGCCAACCAGGCGGCCATGCAGGACATTACTCCGGACCTTACCCTGATACTGGATCTTTCACCTGAGCTGGGTCAGGAGCGGCAACTCGCCGGGGGGAAGCGGCAGGATCGGTTGGACCGGGAGAGCGCCGATTTCCATCGCCGAGTGGTGGATTACTACCTGGCGGTTCAGGGTCCGGGGGTGCGACATTTAGACGGACGCCTTCCGCCGGACCAGCTCTTGCAGTCGGCATGGTCGGAGGTGCGGGCTGCCGCACCGGAAATCTTTCGAGTTGCGGTAGGCTAACCCTATATAGATCCGCGCTGTAACCGTCGGCCCCCGCGCCGAATCCCCGGTACAGAACTGGTCTCGACGTGAGGAATGGCCTCACCAGGGTGGATGAACTGTGTCAGCTATTCTGCGGGAGCGGAGGCAGATATGAAGCAGCGCTGGGGTGTAATTGGTCTGGTCGCAATCATCTCGTTTTTCAGCGGCGGCTGGCTGCTGCAGCGGGGCGTGGCCAGCGACGGCAATGTGTACCAGCAGGCTCGCCTGTTTGATGACGTGCTGGGCCACGTCAGCACCTACTACGTCGACTCCATTGGAGAGACCGATCTCTACCAGAAGGCGACCCGTGGGATGCTGGAGCAGCTCAAGGACCCGTACTCGGTGCTGCTGACAGGCGACGACTATAAGGCGCTCACCGAGCAAACCTCAGGCAACTACGCCGGCCTCGGCATTCAGATCGATGTGAGAGACGGCTGGATCACAGTGGTGGCTCCGCTGCCAGAGACCCCCGCCGAGAGAGCCGGCATCGAGACCGGCGATCAGATCATCGAGGTCGACAGCAAGTCCACCGAGGGCTGGAAGAACGATCAGGCGGTCAAGGCACTCCGGGGCGAGGCGGGCTCCAAGATCGCGATCACCATTCGCCGCGCTGGTATTACCGACCCCATCAAGTACCGGCTCACCCGAGCCCAGATTCACATGCGGTCGGTGCCGCCGGGAACCATGTTCGGCGGTGGGGTAGGCTACATCTCGCTGAACCCGGTGAGTGAAACGTCAGCCGAGGAGCTGCGGCAGGAGATCTCCTCCATGAAGGGCAAGGGAATGAAATCGCTCATCATGGATCTGCGGGGCAATCCGGGCGGGCTGCTGGACCAGGGCGTAAAGGTGGCAGATCTGTTCCTGGATACGCGTCAGGAGATCGTGTCCACCCGAGGCCGGGCGCGCGGCTCGACCAAGGAGTTCTTCGATGAGGCCCGGCAGGTGTGGCCTGACCTTCCCATTATCATCCTGGTGAACGATGGAACGGCCAGCGCGGCCGAGATCATCGCCGGCGCGCTCCAGGACCACGACCGTGCTGTCGTGGTGGGGGCACCGACCTTCGGCAAGGGGCTGGTGCAGACGCTCTTCCCGCTGGGAGAAGGCGTGGCGCTGAAGCTCACGACCGCCCGCTGGTTTACGCCGAGCGGCCGCACCATTCAGCGGATCGCCAAGGACGAGGAAGACCAGGCCACCCAGGCCGCCATGGCGGTCGTGGCCGATACGGTGCTGAATGCGCCGGATAAGGAGTCGACCGACTCGGCCTTGAAGGAGCGGCCCATCTTCCATACCGACGCCGGCCGGGTGGTACGGGGCGGCGGCGGGATCGTGCCCGACCTGGTGGTACGGCTCGATACCCTGACTGCGCCGGAGCGGGAATTTGCCAAGGCGCTGGGCAACGGTTTGCCCCAGTACCGTGATGCATTGACTTCGATCGCCTTGGAGGCGAAGAAGAATCACACTGTAACCAGTGAATCCTTCAAGATCACGCCCCAGATGCGGCAGGAGGTCTACGAGCGGCTCCGCGCGCATAAGGTGGATGTCAGTTCCGCCGTGTTCCAGGGCGCCGGCACTCTGATCGACGAGCAGCTCAGCTTCGAAGTGGCGCGCTACGTGTTCGGCCGGCCGGCCGAATTCCGCCGCCGGGCTGCCGGTGACCAGCAGATGCAGACTGCCATCGGCTTGCTGCGGAAGGCTTCTACCCCGAAGGATCTTCTCAGCCTGGCGCGGGTCGGAGTGACACCGGCGGCAACCGCGCAGAACTAGCTCCAGCGGTATCTGCTCGCTCAGGCCCGGTTGGCCGGTATGGCCAACCGGGCTTGTGTATTAGAGTGTAAGGCTACGAGTTAAAGGAGAACGCTTGTCGCAGCCTAGAGTGACGATCATCGGTGCGGGAAGGATGGGTCAGGGATTGGGACTGGCCCTGAAGCGCCGGGGATACAAGGTGATTTTGGTAAACCGTAACCAGCGCGAGGTGATCCCCCCCTTGGTGCTGCACCAGGGAAGTCTGGCTGAAGCCACCGATGGCGCGGAGCTCGTCCTGATTGCGACGCCCGACGACGCCATTCCGCTGGTGGCAGGGGAGCTGGCTTCGGCACGGGCAATAGTTCGGGACCAGGTCGTGCTCCACCTTTCCGGTTTGCTCGACAAGACCGCGCTCGCACCGTTGGCCGATACCGGAGCTGGGCTGGGGTCATTCCATCCGGTACAATCGGTGGCCGAGCCGGCCACTGCCGCTGAGCGGCTCAAGGGCGCTTACGTCGGGATCGAGGGCGACGAGCGGGCAGTAGTGGCGGCCGAGCGGCTGGCCAACACGCTGCGCATGCTGCCGGTGACGATCTCAGCCGAAAGCAAGCCGGCCTATCATGCCGGCGCTGCCTTCGTAGCGAACTACACCGTCGCCCTGGTGGGCGTCGCCGAGCGACTCGCCCGTTCGGCCGGTGTGCCTCCGGAAACGGCGGCTCGGCTGTATCTGCCTCTGCTCGCTGGGGCGGTCGCCAATCTGACCTCGCTCGGCCCCGCTGCGGCGCTGACCGGGGCAGTTCGGCGAGGCGACGTGCAGACCATTCAGTCGCATCTGGAAGCGTTGGGGCCGGAGGATCGGGAGCTCTATCGCACGGTGGGCCGGGCGGCCGTGCTGCTGGCGCGGGAAGCTGGACTGAACGATCACTCGATCGAAAAGGTCAACGCCGTCCTCGATGGGGGCGTTTAGGCTTTTGCGGCCAGCTTACTGATCCACCACGCGGACGCCGCTGGGAACCTTGAACTTGAAGGTGGAGGCCGGCACTGACTGGTTCACCCGAATACGGGAGAGACTGAGGGTGCGGGTGGCGCCGGACTCTTCGTGGATCTCGAGGCGGCGGGGCAGGGCATCGTCCCGGTCTACCCATACCACCGCCTTGGTGAACGGTAGATTGGGCACCGCCGGAATCAGCTGAATGGCGTCCGTGGTGCGGCCGTCGATCCGCTCGCTTTTGAGATAGGATGGATGGTACCGCTCTGCGGGCCGGTCGAGCAGCCAGGCCAGCAGGTT
>DATKJJ010000096.1:0-8484 GCA_035543695.1 Gemmatimonadales bacterium
GGCCACGAGGTTGCCGGCCACCACCAGGGCCGCGCTCACTGCGGTGGCCGCCATGATGACCGGGTAGTCCCGCGCCCCTACTGCTTCGACCATGACACGGCCGACGCCCGGCCAGGCAAAAATGGACTCGATGAACACCGCGCCCGAGAACAGGGCGGGCAGCGAAAGACCCAAGAGGGTCACCACCGGGATGAGGGCGTTCCGCAGGACGTGCCGAAAAGTCACCTCCGCCGGTGAAAGTCCCTTGGCCCGTGCCACCGCGACGTGCGGCGCGCCGCGCACATCGAGCATTGCCCCTCTCACGTACCGCGCGACGCCGCCCACGCCGATGAGCGTCAGGGTGGTCAAGGGCAAGGCGAGGTGGCGAAGCCGATCTGCCACGCGGCCCCAGCCGGTCAGAAAGTCGGCGTCGAAGCCGGCCGCGCCGAACGCAGGTAGGGCCCTGGCCCAGTAGGTGAAAACCATCACCAGCATGAGGCCCAGCCAATAGCCGGGGAGAGCAAACAGGGTCACTGTAATTACCGACAACGAGGTGTCCACCCGGCCGCCGCTGCCCGCCTGGATCGCGCCAACGACGATCCCGAGGACATAGCTCAACAGCAGCGAGAGCCCTACCAGGCGAACGGTGGCCGGCCAGGCCTCGGCGATCATCGCACTTACCCGGCGGCCGGTTGCAATGCTGGTCCCCCAGTCCCCCTCGGTAAATCGAGCCAGCCAGGTGGCGTACTGCTGCGCCAGGGGCTGGTCCAGCCCGAGGCTTCTCCGCTGAGCGGCCAATTGTTCCTCTGAAGCCGTGGGTCCAACGAGGAGGAGGGCGGGGTCGCCGGGCGCGAGGCGAATGAGAAAAAACATGAGAGTGACCACGCCCAGGACCACGGCAAGGCCGGTGAAGGCGCGGCGCAAGAGTGCTCTCACCATGGTTCAATGTAGACAGTGTTGCCGCTAAAATACGCCGTGCTCGGGCGCCACTTCTCGATTCCTCTCCTGGCTATTGGTGTCGTTGCCTGCGGCTCGAGCGCGGAGCGCCGCGGCGCTACCGTGCTGTTTGCCTCGGGCGCCGACCTGCAAAGCATCAATCCGCTGCTCACGGTCCACCCGCTTGCCCGACAGGTCCAGCGCTACGTGCTGCTCACCACGCTTGCGCGCTACGACAGCAGCATGACGCCGCAGCCTTATCTGGCCCGATCCTGGCGTTGGTCGCAGGATCATCGAACACTCACGCTCGACCTTGAGACCGGTGTGCGCTGGCATGATGGTGTTCCCACCACTGCGCGGGATGTGGTCTGGACCCTCAACACCGCGCGCAATCCCGCCACCGGCTATGCCCGGCAGAACGAGATGGTCGCCTTCGATACCGTTTCGGCCCCGGACGACTCGAGCGTGGTCGTGCGTTTTCGAGACACCCAGCGCGCTTTCCCCGATTTGCTGACTGATCTCGCCATTCTCCCGGCCCATCTCTTCCTGGGAGTGCAACCGGCCGATCTGCGGCAGGCCGGTTGGAACAGCTCGCCGGTTGGCAACGGACCGTTCAGGTTCGTTTCCCATGAGGCGAACCGGCGATGGGTCTTCACCGCCAACCGCTCGTTTCCTGCCGCCCTCGGTGGACCACCCCGGCTGGATCGCTTCATCGTGGTAGTGGTGAATGAGCCCACCACGAAGTTAGCGGCGCTGACCTCGGGCGAGCTCGACTTCGCCGGCATCCAGCCGGCCCACGCCGAGTTTGTCCGCCGTAACCCCGAGCTTGCCGTTCTCACCTATCCGCTGCTGTGGACCGACGCAGTGCTGTTCAACACGCGCCGCCCACCCTTCGACCGGCTGAGCTTGCGTCGGGCGGTCAGCTCCGCCATCGATCGTAAGGAGCTGGTGGACGGTTACATCTACGGATTTGGGACACCCGCGCAGGGTCCGGTTCCGCCCACGGCTCCAGGCTATGTTCCTGTTCGTGCGTCCGTTGTGGGACCGATTCCGGTTTCAACCGGTTCCCGCACAGCGTTCGAGCTACTGACGGTGGGTAGTGGAGAAGCCGCGTTGGAGCAGATGCTCCAGGCTCGGCTGAAGAGCGCCGGCTTTGACGTTACCCTGCGCCAGCTCGAGCTCTCCGCCTTTCTCGCCCGGGTCTATGGCCGGTCGCACGATTTTCAGGCTGCTGTGCTGGGCATCCCGGGCGACCTTGCGCTGGGGTATCTGGGTCCACTCGCGTCGCTGGCCGGCATCCGGGTTCCATCCGATCCCGGGCTGGCCCAACAGCTGATTGCTGATTCTGTGCCTGCAGCTTTTCTCTATCATCCCCGAGGTTTACAGGGCATGAACCGGCGGGTCCACGGGGTGACGATGGACCTCCGGGGAGAGCTTCCAACGGTGCAGCGGTGGTGGGTGAGCCGGTGAGCGAGCCCGCCTTCGCGGCCACGGCACCGGTTCGTCTGGATCTCGCTGGAGGCTGGACCGACGTTCCGCCCTTCTCCGCTCGAGAAGGGGGCGTGGTGGTAACCGCCGCCATCCGGCTCTTCGCCCGGGCCGAGGTGCGGCTGGGAGGCACCGGCTTCCGTCTCGTTGCCGAAGACCTCCACGACCAGCTGGAGGTCAGCGATTCCTCCGGTTTGGTTCGCAACGGAAGACTGGACCTGCAGAAGGCCGGGCTGCGGATGCTGCCGGTCGGCGGGTGCACTCTACTGACCCGCACCGATGCGCCTCCCGGCTCCGGACTGGGCAGCTCCGGAGCCCTCGATGTGGCCCTGGTGGCCGCCTTGAGCTCCGCTCGAGGCGAGACTCGCGATCCATTCGAAATCGCCGAAACCGCCTGTCACCTGGAATCGGTGGAGGCGGCGATGCCGGGCGGGCGGCAGGACCAGTTCGCTTCCTCCTATGGTGGATTTCTTCGGTTGACCTTTCGTGATCCTCACGCGGAGGTTCAGCGGCTCAAGCTGGATCCGGAATTCATGGCGCAACTGGCTCGGCGCCTGGTACTGTGCTACACCGGGGCATCCCGCTTCTCCGGCACAACCATCGAGCGGGTGATGCGGGCGTACGAGGAGGGAGATTCCAGCGTACATGACGCACTCCATGGACTTCGGGATGTTGCTGACGCCATGACCGGCGCGCTCGTCGCCGGGGACTTCTCCCGGGTGGGACAGCTGCTCAGCCAGAACTGGCGCCATCAGCTCGCGTTGGACCCCCGAATGTCGACTTCAGAAATGGCCAATCTCGAGCGGGCAATGGCGAGCGCGGGCTCGCTCGGCGGAAAGGCGGCAGGCTCGGGCGCGGGAGGCTGCATGTTTTTTCTGGCTCCCGACGACCCTTCAGCGATGATGGCCGCCGCGCGAAATCTGGGTGCCCAGCTCCTGCCGGTGTCCTGGGCGATGAGGGGGGTCTACCTGTGTTAACCGCAGAGGAGCTGGAAACGCGGCAGCAGGAAATCGCTGGGTCTCCAGAACTGACTGCACTGCTGGAGCGGCTGGCACAGCGAGCGGCACCGGTGTTACAGCGCACGCCTCTGGTTCCTCAAGCAAAGGCCTTGCTGACCGCGGATGGCGGAGTCTGTCCCGAACACGGTGTCCGGCTCGAGTTCGATCCCTGGAGTCCCACCGAGCACCGCTGTCCCCGCTGTGGGCGCCGCTTTACCGGCGAGCGGCACGACCGGGCCTGGGCTCATTACCAACACCTGTGGGTGTCGGAGCGAGCCGCTCATCTGGCCACGCTGGCCTCTATGGCCGGTCGGGAAGACGCCGCTACCCGGGCCAATGCCGTCCTCCAGGCGTACCGGAACTACCCCGAGTATCCCAACCGCGACAACGTGCTCGGGCCCAGCCGACTCTTCTTCTCCACCTATCTCGAGTCTATCTGGCTGACCAACTACCTGGCGGCCGCAACGCTGCTTCGGGATGGAGGGCTGCTGGAGGCGGAAACCGCGGAGACCGTGGCTGCCGTGGCCGACGAGGCCGCCAATCTGATTGGCGAGTTCGATGAGGGCTTGTCCAACCGGCAGACCTGGCACAATGCCGCGCTCGCCGCGGTGGCTGTGTGGTTCGAGGACGAGGAACTGGCTACCCGCATGCTCGAGGGACCGAGCGGCATCCTGACCCATCTGCTGCACGGGTTTGGGCCCGACGGGATGTGGTTCGAGGGCGATAACTACCACCTGTTTGCGCTGCGGGGCCAGTTGGTAGCCATGGGTTGGGCTCGCCAGGCCGGCGTCGATCTGCTGGCGGACTCTCAGCTCGCCGACCGACTGAGTTCCGCACTCCGGGCACCGGCTCTGACCGCCTTACCCGATGGGACCTTCCCCGCGCGCAAGGACTCACGGTTCGGGGTGTCTCTGGCGCAGCCGATGTACCTCGAGCTTTGGGAGGTTGGATTGGCGCGCCTCGAGCGAGCCGGCATTCCGCAGCCGGATTTATGGGACTGGCTCCGTCTTCTGTACCGGACACCCTCGCCCCCGGCTCAGACTTTCGACTCCTATCTGCACGAGGCCGGTGAAGCTCCGCCCGCCTCACCCCGGACTCGGGCCGATCTCTCCTGGTGGTCGCTGCTCGAGATGCTGCCCAGTCTCCCTGAGGGAAGCGGTGCCTGGTCCCCCGGAAGCGTCTTCTTCGAGAGACAGGGGCTCGCCATCCTGCGCCAGGGCAACCGCTACGCCAGTCTGGAATGCGGGGCATATGGTGGAGGACACGGACACCCCGACCGCCTGAACCTCGCGCTCCATGCCGACGGAGAGTACTGGCTCCCGGACCCTGGCACCGGCTCCTACGTTGCGCGGGACCTCTTCTGGTATCGTTCGACGCTGGCCCACAACGCTCCCCGTCTGGACGGTGTGTCGCAGCGGCTCGGCGATGCGGTGTGCGACAACTTCGACCAGCAGGGAGAATGGGGCTGGGCCCGGGGCAGATTCGGCGATCTCACCAGGACTCTGGTCTCCGGTCCCAACTACCTGCTGGACATCCTGGACCTCTCCTCGGCCTCCGATCAGCTGCTCGAGCTGCCGCTGCACCTGAGCGGACGCAGCGAGGTGACGACGCCGGGCCGCTGGGTGCCCGCCGAGCTGAGCGAAGAATTCGTCGCCGACGCTCAACGTTTCGTCCCCGATTCGCCTGGACCGCTCCGTCTCAGCTCCTCGGGGAAAGCGGGCGCCAGAATCAGCGCACTGATCGACCTTCCGGGTGATTTGATTCGGGCCACGGGGCCGGGCCTACCGGGCACCGGTGAAACAACGCCGTTCTATCTGCTGCGCTCCACTGGCCGAAAACTTCGGATCGCCACGCTGCTCGAGCCGGGGTCCACGCCGGCGGTAACGGAGCTGCGAGTTACCGAGAGTGGAGCCGAGGTGCAATCCGGATCGGCCGTCGAGCGGCACATCTCGACGGTAGAAGGCTGGGAGGTCCGGTCCGATCGGGAGACGATCCGGCTTCGAGGCAGCCGCAAGGCGGCGGCTCCCTTTCAGCCGCTGATGCAGAATCATCCTCTGGTTGCCCGCGGGGTCGCGCGGCAGGTCGCCGAAGCACCGGCACTGGACGGGAGCCTGGACGGGTTCGACACCAGCGAGCCGCTCGAGCTCGACCACGAGGATCAGTACCGTCGCAGTGAAGAGCCTTATCCCGGTCCGGAAGAATTTTCTGCCCGCGCGTACGTGAACTGGAGTGATGCCGGTTTGCACGTGGGGGTAGATGTGACCAAACCGGAGCTGGTCCTCCGAAATCCCGAGGCGGCGCCGCTCCGGCTGGACAACGAGCCGGATGAGATCCACGCCGACGGAGTTCAGCTGTACGTCAGGCTTCCGCAGGAGGACGTTGGCTCCGGGGCCTTGATCGTTCCTTCGACAACCGGAGAGCTTATCGTTCGTGGAGTGGAAGGCACTCGGGCCGCGGCCGATCAGGTTACCGGCGGCTGGTCCGCCACAGAAGCAGGCTACCTTCTCACTGTCACCATTACTCCGCCCGACTGGGGTGACCTCCGGCCGGGTGAGGAGATCGGCTTCGACCTGCTGATCAATCAGATGCTCCCCGATCGGCTTCGCCGAGCCGGCCAGCTGGTCTGGAGCGGTGGGGGAGGATGGGTTTGGCTGCGAGGCGACCGGCAAGATCCTGCGCGGTTTGGAACGCTCGAGCTCGGCTGACTTCAGTGCGTGAGGTACCGTGACGGAACACATCCCGGGATTTACCTCTACCGGCAGCAAGCGCCCCGAGACCATCTTCGGTTCCCCCGAACCCGATCTGCCCAGCCGGATGACTCGCTCGTCCGGCTGTCGCGTGTGGGATGAACAGGGCCGGGAATACATCGACTACATCATGGGCCTGGGCTCGGTGGCCCTGGGCTATGCCCACCCCGAGGTGACGCGGGCGGTCACCGTCGCGGCGGGCAACGGTGTGGTGGGTCCGCTTGCTCCCGTACTGGAAGAGGAGGTTGCCGGGGAGATCTGCCGCCTGATCCCCTGGATCGAGCAGGTTCGGTTTCTGAAGACCGGTGCCGAGGCCATGGCTGCGGCGGTTCGCCTGGCTCGAGTGTTCACCGGCCGGGACCATGTGCTGGGCTGCGGCTATCACGGCTGGCTCGACTGGTCTCAGGGCGCTGCCGGCGTTCCTGCAGCGACCCGCGCCTTGTACTCCGAGCTTCCCTTCAACGATGCCGACCGTGCCCGGGAGCTGATTCGCTCAGCGGGAGACCGGCTCGCCGCCGTGGTGTTCGAGCCGGTGATTGTCGCCGAGCCCGAAGCCGCCTGGCTCGAGGTGCTGCGGGAAGAGACCACTCAGTCGGGGGCCGTCCTCATCGTGGATGAGATCAAGACCATCTGCCGGCTGGCAGTTGGAGGCGCCGGCGAACGCTATGGGATCCGGGCCGATCTCACCGTTATGGGAAAGGCGCTGGCTAACGGCTTTCCGTTGGCGGCAGTGGGAGGCCGTCGGGAGGTGATGGCCGGTGCAATGCGCACCTGGATCTCCTCCACTCTGGCAACCGAGTTCGTCTCCCTGGCCGCTGCTCTCGCCACCCTCCAGGTCATGGTTTCCCGGCGGGTGCCGGCTCATCTTCAGCAGGTTGGCGGCGGGCTCCTCGAGGGCTTGCACCGGTTGCAGCGCGAGCATCCCGATCTCGTGACTGGCGTGGGCGGTCTTCCCGAGATGTGCTTTCTCCATTACGCCGACGACACCGTGTCGCGCTCGGTGACCGCGGCCTGCGCCCACGCCGGTCTCCTGTTCAAGCGTTCGGCCTACAACTTCGTCTCCCTGGCCCACGATCGAGCCACGATCGATCGCACGCTCGCCGTGCTTGCCGAGGCCCTCTCGACCGTGGCCAAACCTGCCTAAATTGTGGGGTGGGTCTGTTTTTCTACCGCAGAGGAGGAGACATGTCATCACGCAAACCTACCGTCGATGCTTTCGACGATGTGGACGATGACGACGGCTCGCTGGAAGAAGAGGTTGCCACCAACGCTGATCTGAAGTTGACGGTTACCGATGAGAGTGAAGCGGGTCTGGGAGGGCTGCCTCAGAATCTGCCCGAAGAGGAGGAGTAGAGGAAGCAACGGGTGCTCATCGACGTTCACGCCCATTTCCTGCACGACCGCTCCCCCCGCACCGACTGGCGAGAACGCAATGCCAGCCGGATGCGAGCCGGGGAGCGCATCGGTATTACGGTCCATGTCGCCTCGATTCTCGGCAGCTGGGGCGCCACCTCTCCCATCTACTTTCCCTCTCCCAGCGACATCGAGTACGGCAACAGCTTCCTCCTGGCGCTCCAACGGGAGCATGCCGCCGGCATCCGCGGCTACGCCGTCGTCAATCCGAACTTTCAGCGCCACGCGCTCAGCGAGCTGGCTCGCTGCCTGGACGGCGGCATGGTTGGAATCAAGCTGGCGGCGAGCCGCAGAGCGGACGATCCCCTGCTGGATCCGATCTGTCGGGTAGCGGGTGAGCGCGGAGTCCCCGTACTCCACCACATCTGGCAACACCGCCGGCGCGACTATCCGGGACAGGAGGCGAGCGACGCGATCGAGCTGGGAGCGCTGGCCGCTCGGCATCCCGGCGTCAACTTCCTGCTGGCGCACATCGGGGGCGGGGGTGACTGGATCCACTCACTGGCGGCCATTCGGTCGCTCCCCAACGTCTACGTTGACCTGTCCGGCAGCGGCGTGGATGGCGGCATGCTGGAGGCGTGTGTCCAGGCCGTGGGTGTGGAGCGGCTGGTCTGGGGCTGCGATCTGACGATGGATACCGGCTGGGCCAAGCTGCGCTACCTGGAGCATCTGCTTTCTCCCACCCAGCTCGAGCTGATTCGGTGGCGCAATGCCGCCCGGATCTTTCCCCTCAATGCGTTTCCCACCGATTGATGCGCCTCGACGTCAATAGCTTCGTGGGCGCCTATCCGTTCCGGCGAGTGCCCGGGACCTCGGTGGAGGCGGTGCTCCAATCCATGGACCGGATCGGCGTGGATCAGGCGTGGATCAGCCACCTGCCCAGTGTGTTCTGGCGCGACCCGGCTGAGGGAAATGCGTGGCTC
>DATKJJ010000097.1:0-2452 GCA_035543695.1 Gemmatimonadales bacterium
GCAAGGCCAGGGCGAGCAGAGGGATATGCCAGGCGCCAGCGTTCCCGCTTCCCCTCACTTGCGCTCTCCGACCCGGCGCTGGAAGTCGGCCAGCCGGTTGAGTGCCTCGAGAGGGGTCAGGCTGTTCAGGTCGATGGATCGCAGCTCCTCAACCATGGGATCTGGTGCGGTGGCCTCATTGAATAGCCCCAGCTGTCCCGGATCGCGGGAGGCGGGCGGCGGAGCGCCGGGGACCATCCGATGTTCGCCTTCCAGGGCGCTCAGAATCTCCTTTGCCCGGCTGACCACAGTCCCCGGTAACCCCGCAAGCTGTCCCACGTGGATGCCGTAGGAACGATTGGTGCCGCCGGGCTCCAGCCGGTGCAGGAACAGTACGGTATCCCCAGCTTCCTGAACCGCCACGTTGAAGTTCCGGGCATGCTGCAAGCGCTCCGGTAGCTGCATCAGCTCATGGTAGTGAGTGGCGAACATGGTCTTGCAGCCCAGCCGGTCGTGCAGGTGCTCGGTTACCGCCCAGGCAATGGCCACTCCGTCGTACGTCGAGGTGCCCCGGCCGATCTCATCGAGCAAGACCAGGCTCTGAGCGGTAGCGTTATGCAGGATCGCACTGGTTTCGCTCATCTCGACCATGAAGGTGGACTGGCCTCCCGCCAGATTGTCACTGGCGCCGACCCGGGTGAACAGCCGATCGACCACTCCGACGAGGGCCTCTTCGGCGGGCACGAAGGAGCCGAGCTGGGCCAGGACCACGCACAGGCCGATCTGCCGGAGCATGGTTGACTTGCCCGCCATGTTGGGGCCGGTGACCAGCGCCACTCGTTCCGCCTCGGTGAAGCGGGCATCGTTCGGGATGAACGACTCTCGTGGCATCATCCGCTCGATCACCGGATGCCGGCACTGACGGAGCACCAGGTCAAATCGATCGGTGACGAGGGGCCGGACGTAGCGATTGCTCACGGCGCGTTCAGCCAGGCCGGCCCACACATCGAGCCGGGCAACCACGTGAGCGGTCCGCTGGATCCGGGCAATGGCCTGGCCGACGGCCGCCCTTAAGGCGCCGAACAACTCGGCTTCACGCGAGGCGATCCGTTCTTCAGCCCCCAGAACTTTCGACTCATACTCCTTGAGCTCCGGGGTCACATAGCGCTCAGCGGTGGCGAGTGTCTGCCGCCGCTCGTAATCAGCCGGTATCCGCGCGCTGTGGGTGTGGGTGACCTCGAGATAGTAGCCGAAGACTTTGTTGAAACCCACCTTCAGAGAGGGGATGCCGGTGCGCTCCCGTTCCCGCTGCTGCAGGGCGGCGATGTACTGGCGTCCGCCGTCCCTGAGGCTTCGAAGCTCATCGAGAGCGGGATCGTAGCCCGGGCGAATGATCTCGCCCTCGCCCAACGTGGCCGGAAGGCGATCGGCCAGACCCGCCTCGAGATCCACCGTCAAATCCGCCAACAAATCCAGCTCGTCCGCCGCTTGCGCCAGCGCGTGGCTGTGTTGTCCGTTGGGGAGCGCGGTGCCGGCGAGCTCGGTCAAACCGCCGGCGACGTCCGGTAGCCGCTGAAAGGAGTCGCGCAGCGCTCCCATTTCCCTCGGAGTGGCCCGGCCCGATGCGGCCCGCCCGGCCAGACGCTCGAGATCACGCACCCCGTCCAGCGCCTCGCGGAGCCGCGATCGGCCGCGGCTGTCCCGTACCATGATCTCGATTGCATCGAGCCTATGGTCGATATCGGCCGGCTGGGACAGGGGAGACAGCAGCCACTGCCGCAACAGCCTGCCACCCATGGGGGTGACCGTTGCGTCGATCGTCTCCAGCAGCGTGCAGCCGCGGACGCCGGCGCGTAGCGGCTCAACCAGCTCCAGGTTGCGCCGGGTCATCTCGTCCAGCCAGAGAAAGCTCTCGGGCCGGCGGACGCCCGGACGAGCGAGATGAGGCAGTCCAGCCGGCTGAAGGTCGGTCAAGTACCGCAGGAGCGCGCCCGCAGCGCCGAGGGCCAGTTCGTCTTCGGGGCCTATGCCCAAGCCGTCCAGGCTGGCCAAGTTGAAGCGCCGGGCCAGGTCATCTCGGGCGAGCGCGGGATCAAATTCCCAGGGCTCCCGGGAGGTGACCAGCGGGGCAGCAGGGCAGCGGGGCAGCGGGGCAGAATTGGTGTTGGAGACGACGATCTCGGCGGGGAGGAGTCTCGACAGTACCTCTTCGAGATCCGACTCAATCAAGGTCTCCAGGACGAACTCTCCAGTGCTCAAGTCGACGTAAGCAACTCCGAGTCGGTGATTGCCACTGCCCCGCTGCCCAGCCCCGCTACCCGGCTGTATTGCCACCAACCAATTATTCCGCGATCCGGCCACCCAGCCGTCCTGCAAGAGCGCCCCCGGGGTAACGGTCTCGACCACCTCGCGGCGGACCAGTCCTCGGGCAAGCTTGGGATCTTCCACCTGCTCGCAGATGGCGACCCGGTGT
>DATKJJ010000098.1:0-3692 GCA_035543695.1 Gemmatimonadales bacterium
CGGCGTTCGCGTCGCTGAAACTCCAGAATGGCCTCGAAGAGGTGTCGCCGGCTGAAGTCCGGCCAGAGCACGGGGGTGACGTACAGCTCGGCATAGGCGAGCTGCCAGAGGAGGAAATTGGAGATCCGCATTTCGCCCGAGGTTCGAATCAGCAGATCGGGATCGGGCCAGGGAGCGGTATAGAGCATGCGCCCCACCGCCTCCTCGTCGATGTCAGCCGGGTCGAGCTTCCCTGCGGCAACCTGCTGAGCCAGCATGCGGGCCGCTCGTGCGATCTCAGCCCGCGCGCTGTAGGAGATGCAGAGGTTCAGCGCGAGCGCGGTACCGTCGGCCGTCTCCGCGACGATACGATCGACGGCGCGACGAGCACCCTCGCCCAGCTGGTCCAGGTGGCCCAGCACCCGGACCGACACGCCCTGGTCCCGAAGCTCGGCGGCCTCCCGCGCGATGTATTCCTCCAGCAGCTTCATCAGGGCTTCGATCTCGCCGGCCGGCCGCTTCCAGTTCTCCTGGCTGAAGGCGAAAAGCGTCAGAACGCCGACGCCGGCCTGCAGACATCCCTCGACCACCTCGCGGACCGCTTTCATCCCGGCATGATGGCCCAGCGGACGAGGCAACGAGCGTCCCTTGGCCCAGCGCCCATTGCCATCCATGATGATGGCGATGTGGCCGGGAACCGCGCCATGAACCCGCAGCCGCTGCAGCAGATCGTTGCTCATTCGGTCAGACTTCCAGGATCTCCGCTTCCTTGGAATGAATCAGCCCATCGATCTGCTTGATGTGCTCGTCGGTGAGCTTCTGGATCTCCTTTTCGGCGTGCCGCTTGTCGTCTTCGGAGATCTTCTCGAGCTTCTTGACGCGGGACAACGTGTCGGTCCGGGCGTGCCGGACCGCAATGCGCCCTTCCTCACCCAGCTTATGGACCACTTTCACCAGATCCCTGCGGCGCTCTTCCGACAAGGCCGGAAGCGGCACCCGGATCAAATTGCCCTGTGTGGCTGGATTGAGTCCCAGATCGGAGTCCCGGATAGCCTTCTCGATGGCACCGCTGAGGGACTTGTCGAAGGGCTGGACCGTCAGCAAGCGGGGCTCGGGAGCATTGATCATGGCAACCTGATTGAGCGGCACCTGACCCCCGTAGGCTTCCACCCTCACGATGTCGAGCAGGGAGGTGCTGGCCTTCCCACTCCGGATGGAGGTGAACTCCCGCTTGGTGCTTTCGACCGCTTTGTGCATGAGCTCGCGGCCATGCTTGGTGAGTTCCGGAATTGTGCTCATCGCACGATCGTCCCCACGCGCTCGCCCTGAAGCACCCGTGTGATGGCGCCGGGCTGATTGATGTTGAAGACAATGATGGGCAGCTGATTGGCTTTACACAGGCCGAACGCGTTGGCGTCCATGACCGCGTAGTTCTTCACGATGGCTTCCTGAAAGGTGAGCTCGGGAATGAAGGTGGCCGAGGGATCCTTGCGTGGGTCCCCGGTATAGATGCCGTCAACGTTGGTGGCCTTGAGAATCACCTGGGCCTCGATCTCGAGGGCCCGCAGTACCCCGGCCGTGTCGGTGGAGAAGAACGGGTTACCGGTGCCCGCGGCAAAGATGATCAGCCGCCCCTTCTCCAGATGGCGGACGGCCCTTCGGCGAATGTAGGGCTCGGCCACCGACTCCATGCGGATGGCCGTCATGACCCGGGTGTCCACCCCGATCTTCTCCAGCACGTCCTGCAGCGCCAATGCGTTGATGACCGTGCCGAGCATCCCCATGTAGTCGGCAGAAACCCGGTCCAGTCCTTCGCGGCTGGCGGCAGTGCCCCGGATGATGTTGCCCCCACCCACCACCAAAGACAGGTGCACGCCCAAGGCGTGCACCGCTTTGATTTCCTCGGCGAACGCCTCGACCATATGGTAGTCGAGACCAAAGCCCTTATCGCCGGCCAGCGCCTCGCCCGAGATTTTGAGCAGGGCGCGGGTGTAGGCGAGGGCCATCAAACTTCTCCGATTTTGAACCGGGCAAAGCGCCGGACCGAGATTACCTCGCCCAGTTTGCCGGAAGCCTCCTTGATCAGCTGGCCAACGGTCTTCTTGTCGTCGCGCACAAACAGTTGCTCCGTCAGCGTGCGCTCGGCCACAAATTTCTTCACCTTGCCGTCTACAATCTTACTCCGGATGTTTTCCGGCTTGCCTTCCTGGGCCACCTGCTCCTCGGCAATCCGGCGCTCGCGCTCGATCAGCTCGGCGGGGACATCCTCCGGGTTTACCGCGATCGGATCGGCCGAGGCCACGTGCAGCGCGATGTCTCGGGCGAGCTGCTGGAAATCCTCGGTCCGGGCGACGAAATCGGTTTCGCAGTTGAGCTCCACCAGCGAGCCCACCTGTCCGTTGTGGTGCAGGTAGCTCACCACCAGACCCTGCGACGCTACCTTTCCGGCCCGCTTTTCGGCCTTCGCGATTCCCTTCTTCCGGAGAATCTCCGAGGCCTTATCCATGTCGCCGGCGGATTCCTCCAGAGCGCGCTTGCAATCCATCATACCGGCGCCGGTGCGCAGGCGAAGCTCACTGACGTCCTTCGGCGAAATTGTCGTGCTAGCCATAGTCTCCAACCAGAGGTTCACGCTGGGGTGAATAGTAAAGCCGCCGCTCGTGCCCGGCAGGCTGAGCGGCGGCAGACTGCCTGTAGGGCCGTTGTATGCTTAGGCGCCCGTGTCGCTCACGGCCCCGGGAGCCGCTGCTTCCGCCACTCCCTCGGTATCGGCGTCGGTCTTGAGCCGGGCCGCAATAGCCTCGGGCTTCGGCCGGCGCTTGCGGCGGGGACGGCGCCGCTTGCGATCGGCATCGGCGTCGCCTTCGCTGCCGGCATCCGTGCTGTAGGTCTCCGCCTCGAGATCTTCGGTGACCTCCCGCATGGGCATCTGCGAGCGAGCTTCCTTGATCACGTCGGCCACCGCCGCGGTGATCAGAGAGACCGAGCGGATGGCGTCATCGTTGCCGGGAACCGGCACGGTGATCACATCGGGATCGGCGTTGGTATCGACGATGGCCACCACCGGAATGCCCAGCTTGTTCGCCTCGGCGACCGCGATTTTCTCCTTCTTGGCATCGACCACGAAGAGCGCTCCGGGCAGACGGCCCATGCCCTTGATGCCCTCGAGGTTGCGGCTGAGCTTCACCCGCTCGCGCTCGAACAGGAGCTTTTCCTTCTTGGTGTAGTTCTCGAAGTCGCCTTCGGCCGCGCCCTGCTCCAGGTCCCGCAGCCGCCGAATCTGCTTCTTGAGCGTCTGGAAGTTGGTGAGCATTCCACCCAGCCAGCGCTCGGTCACGTAGAACGCCCCGCAGGTCTGGGCCTCAGCCTGCACGATGGCCTTGAGCTGCTTCTTGGTGCAGACGAAAAGGACGCCATCGCCCTTGAGGACGACGCTCCGAAGCAGCTCCTGCGCCTTGCCGATCTGGCGGAGTGTTTTTTGGAGATCGATGATGTAGATGCCGGAACGTTCGGCGAAGATGAAGCGGCGCATCTTCGGGTTCCACCGGCGAGTCTGGTGGCCGAAATGCACCCCAGCTTCGAGCAGGTCCTGCAATTGGGGCTGTGCCATGCTGTACTGATTTCCCGTCCGTGTTGGGGTTAGGCGTCCACCGCGTTCATCTCCGGCTGAGACCCCCGCAGGGGCACCCGCAGCCGAATCCCGCGATGTGCGA